>CAUSMY010000126.1:0-4570 GCA_963533015.1 uncultured Veillonella sp. | reverse complement strand
ATCAAAGAATTTAATGCCATTATCTGGATATGGATTGTGCGAAGCAGAAATCACCACACCAGCTGTACATTCTTTTTGACGTACTAAATAGGCAATAGCCGGTGTCGGAGCTTCTCCTAAAACAATCACATCTCCACCAACCGCACAAATACCAGCGGCCAATGCGCTTTCAAGCATGCCTCCAGAAATACGTGTATCCCGTCCAATCAAAAACACTGGTCGGTCTATGGACTGCCCAAAATAGGATGCTGCCGCACGACCTAAATGATAGGCCAGTTCTGGCGTTAAAAATTCATTCACCAATCCGCGTACACCATCGGTCCCAAACAATCTACTCATGATTTTCTCCTTTCAAAGGGCTGTATCGATTCATTATTAATATCGCTGTTTCTGCACCATCCAAGGCAGCACTCATGATACCGCCTGCATATCCGGCTCCTTCTCCAATAGGGTAGAATCCTTCTGTTGATAGAGAGACTCTGTCTTCATCTCGGAGTAAGCGAAGTGGTGCAGATGTTCTCGTTTCCACACCCGTCATACATACTTGATCCCCATCAAATCCGTGAATGCGGCGACCAAAGTATGGCAATGCATCTGCTAATGTATCTGTTACGAAAGTAGGTAGACACTCTCGTATATCCGCTGGCGTCACACCAGGCTCATAACTATAGTGTTCTCGCTGTACATGATTATCAGCAGTGCGTCCCAAAAAATGACCCACTGTCTGTATCGGTGCATAATAGTTGCGCCCCCCCAAGATGAAAGCCTTTTCTTCCCACTCTCGTTGAAAATCAATTCCCGCTAATGGATGTGTACCAAAGTCTCTTGGGCCCACTGTGACTACTAAGGCACTGTTGGCAATGCCACTATCACGAGCATATAAACTCATACCATTTGTCACAACACCACCCTCTTCAGAGGCACTAGCCACTACTTGCCCCCCTGGACACATACAAAAGCTATAACAAGATCTATCCTTCTCTTTATCATGGTAGACCAGTGAATATTCCGCAGCTCCTAAACCAATATCGGCGGAATGTACTCCATATTGTGAAGTATCAATGACATCTTGGTCATGTTCAATTCGAACTCCGATGGCAAAGGATTTACCTTCCATCTGTACGCCTCTTTCATAGAGCATACGATACGTATCACGAGCACTATGTCCGATACCACATAATACAATATCTGCTGGCAACGATTCTGTACCATTGATCGTCACTCCTGTGATACGATTGTTCTCTGTCATAATATCTGTCACATGTGCACCAAAGCGAACCTCTCCGCCCCAGGCAATAAGTTGTTGGCGCATCGCTTTTACCATGTGCCGTAAAATATCTGTACCTACATGTGGTTTATGCTTATACAAAATCTCTTCAGGCGCACCAAATTCAACAAAATATGTAGCAATTTCATGCAAGCGTGGATGTGTAACACGGGTTGTCAATTTTCCATCAGAAAATGTGCCTGCTCCACCTTCACCAAATTGTACATTAGATTCCGGTTTAAAGATCCCTTGTTTCCAAAAGGCTTCTACATCTAATGTACGTTGATCTACATCTTGTCCACGTTCCAGCACGATGGGACGATACCCCTCTCGTGCTAAATAAAAGGCAGCTAACATACCGGCTGGGCCAAAGCCTATCACAACAGGTCTATGTTGCATCGATTCTGTCCCTAGCTGTATGGGCTCAGGAATTTCTGGTTCCATCAACGTAATATCTTTATGGCGGCTTAACTTTTTAAATACTTGATTTTCATTCTGCACTTCTAAAAACAATGTATACACGAAAGTAATATTCGGTTTTTTCCGTGCATCTACAGCTCGACGTACCACATGGATCGTCTTGATTTGCCCCCGCAAAGGGCTATATTTTTTTACAATTAATTCTTCTAATCGCTCTGCCTCTTGTACGGGTATACGAAAATTAATGATACGTAACATATATCTCTCCTACATTTGTGGTGTAATCTCAACTTTGACAACTACTCTATCTGTACTAGTCGTCACACCGTCTGGTAGTACTAAACTATAATTACCTGAAAAATTACCGGTAGCACCATTGACGTTAATATCTATCGTTTTAACTCCATCAATGGCATTCAATAAGGATTCTTTCCCTGTTATGGTCAATTCTTTTGGCTCCATATCAACTCGTTTCACAATATATCCAGCCGGTACAGTTCCTACTAAATTCGCTTGTATTGGCACCTTTTTATCCATCCGAATTCGTTCCAATTCATATTGGACTTGTGCAGATTTTGGCGTAATTGTTACTCCTTCTACAATATTGCCCGCTGTATCGACTGCTAAAATATCGCCTACTTCTGTAAAGCTTTCACGGTGCTTATCTAAATTGGTTCGGATGACTGCATACGCTGCTTTTGATACTTGATGTGCCGGTCCTGCAATCGTCACAGTGGTAGGTATAATTTTCACATCTTTAATGGCAATATCATTCGGCACCGTGCCTAATGGCTGCATCTGTACCTGTAATTCTTTTACCATATATTCATCAACAGTAACTGTCACATTTTCTGGAGTCATACTATCGATATACGTTCCTGTGGGCGCAGTAAATTGAATGCTCACATTGTCTTGTCCTAGTCGAGCATCTTTCATGTTCACATAGGCTTTTAAAATATTAGGGTTAATATCTAAAATCGCATTTCGAGGTCCATGTAAACGAACACGCACTTCTTTAGGAATACCTTCTACCAAATAGTTCTGATCTAAGTTTTGCACTTGTACTGGTACCGTATAGGCTACTTCAATGACAGGATTTTGATCCCGCATGACATAGAGCCAGACGATAATCGCACTAATTAGGCAAAGAATTTTAATACCCCAATTCTTTTTCCAACTCAAGATCCATTGCATCATTTACCTTCACCTCGCTTTATTTTAAGTAACGAACTCACAGCACTTGGTGTTGGTTCTAACAACGATAACATAATGGTGCGCAATGTATCTTCTGTGACACCACGGTGGATTTGTCCTCCTAAGGCATAGGAAATTTGACCAGTTTCTTCACTGACAACGACGACTAAAGCATCACTTTCTTCGCTTTGTCCCAATGCAGAACGATGTCGTGTTCCTAATTCTTTACTGACATCTCGGTTTTGGCTCACAGGTAACAAGCTAGCTGCTGTTTCAATACGGCCATTTCGAATGATGACAGCTCCATCATGAAGTGGTGATTTAGGATAAAATATATTCATCAATAGTTCACTTGTCACAAGACCATCAATTCGAGTTCCTTGCATGGACAACACATCTAATTTCATACGTCGCTCAAATACCATCAGGGCTCCAATTTTACGACGTGACATACTGCGACAAGCAATGACTACTTCTTTCACAATAGAGGTCAATTCCTCTTTAGAGATTTTCGATCGGGTGGAGAAAAACCCTCCTCCATTCCCTAATTGTTCTAATAATCTACGCAATTCTGGTTGGAATACGATGGGCAATGCAATCATCAAAACTGCCACACTCTGTTGTAAAATCCAACTGATGGCATGCAGACCGATGAAGTGCGCCACGATGTTAATCCCCACAAGAACAACGAGACCTTTCACAAGGCCTAACGCTCTTGTATTTTTAACCAGTCGATAGAGGTAATAAAATAAAATAGCTACAAATACAATATCTACTATGTCTAAAAAACGCAATGTTTCTAACGTCGTTTGTAGTTGAAATGGCATAGATATCCCTATCCTTTCTTATACAAAATAAGGGTACATGCTCATACATGTACCCTTTTATTGTATCCTATATCGGTATTTTTTTCTAGTAAACCTATGTCTTATATATGGTAGGTTTCAATTAACACATCCATATTCCCACCACATACCATGCCTTCTTTGACTGCTACATCATCATTAAGATCCACATGGATACGACGAAATGATTCCTTCTTCTCCATCGCATCAAGCGCGCTCAATCGAATTTCGTTTTCTGCGCGCCCTCCGCCGATAGTCCCAAAAATAGATCCATCTGTGTGGACAATCATCGTAGTGCCCGCTTTACGAGGCGTGGATCCTTGTGTATGTAAAATCGTTGTCACTGCTAATGGTGTCGATGTATGTTTCTTTAAATATTCTACAAACTCATACTTCATCCTGATACCTCTTCGCTGATAAAAATTGTCCTTTTCGATGTCGTTCCACTGCTACATATTCACTGACAATGGATAGTGCAATTTCTTCTGGAGTTTGTGCACCTATATCAAGACCGATAGGACCATATAGTTGATTTACTTCCGTATCCGTCCAACCTTCTTGTCGCAATACTTCAAAGGCATGATGAATGCGCTTATGGCTGCCCATAACGCCCACATACGTTGGTAATACATGACGTACCTGATGTAGACAGACACTATCGAATTCATGAGCTCTTGTAACCACCACAATCCCCGTGTAAGAATCTAAGGGTAATCTCTCCTGTAATTCCTTAAAGTCTAGATGAATTCGTTGTACTCGTGAATCGAAAAATTCTGGTTTTAAATACTCTTTTCGATCATCCACGACTGTGACCCCACACCCAATGAAGAGAAATTGATCCGCC
>CAUSMY010000125.1:0-4590 GCA_963533015.1 uncultured Veillonella sp. | reverse complement strand
GATTGACTGGCGCTGCTTCCACAGTTCCTACCATCAATAGGCCCGCAAGAACGGCCCCCAAACTATATACGAGAGTTTTTTTCATATACAAACACCTCCTAGTTCTTTTCTATATACAGTATATCATGTTTTTGATATCTGCCAAATATGTAGTATTGCCATTAGCGTGATAAAGCTAATCCTATTTTTTTACATGCTATAAGCACATCTATATTGTATCGTTCTTACATGAAAAATTGATGAATCCTCTATCGCAATTCTTCTAATGTATCCCGCAATTGATTCAGTTCCGATAACGCTTTTCCCGTCCCCAGAATCACAGAATATCTTGGGTGTTCCACTACATAAGCTGGTCGCCCCGTTCGCTCTGTAATCATTCGATCCAGTCCACGCAACAAAGCTCCTCCGCCTGTAAGAATGATGCCATGATCATTAATTTGCGCTAATAATTCTGGTGGAGTTTTTTCCAAAATGCTCACAATACCTTCGATGATCATCTGCACTGGTCGTTCCAAAGCTAACTTCATATCCTTTGATGTAATTTCTACCGCTCTCGGCAATCCAGTTCCCGTATGTCTACCGCGTACAATAGCTCTTTCTTCCCCTGAACGAGGGTCCACGGTACCAACTTCGATTTTTAAATCTTCTGCTGTTAGTGGCCCAATGAGAAGTTTTTTCTTTCGTTTCATATAGCGTAGTAACGCTGTGTCAAAGTCATCACTACCAGTGCGCAAGCTTTCACTAACCACCACACCAGAGTCACAAATTACGGCAATATCTGTGGTACCCCCACCGATATCTACTACCATAGCCCCTACTTGTTCTGCTTTGTCAAGACCGGTTCCAATGGCTGCTGCCAATGGCTCCTCCATAAGAACTATTTTTTTCGCACCCGCTTGTAACAATACTTCTAGGACGGCTCTTTTTTCTACCGGTGTAATACTAGATGGTACACAAGCAACAATCCTACACCGCACAAGTCCTGATATGGGAATGACACGGCGAATAAAGTGACGTAACATGTAAGCCGTTGTATCGTAATCAGCAATGACTCCACCTTTAAGAGGTTGAATGACTTCAATACCATCTGGTGTTCTACCTAAAATCGCCCGCGCCTCATGACCTACCGCAATGACTTCACGAGTCTTCGTATCGCAGGCCACAAAACCAGGTTCATCTAATACGATACCTCTACCTTTGACATACATAACGATATTAGTGGTCCCTAAATCGACACCAATGTCTGTGGTCCATAAGAGTGCCACTTTTTCTAAAAATGATAATTTTCGTGGTTCTCGTTTCAAAGAAGTCTGCTTTGTCGTAGTACCTAAGGGTTTTCTTCGCACCCGTCGTTGCTTACGACGCTCATCTTGTGTATTGGATTCTTTTCGCTTACTCGTCCACCCGAACAATGTTAGCACCTATCCCTTTTAATTTAGTCACTAAATTATCGTAACCACGATCGATATGCGTTAATTGACCAACCTTAGTTACGCCTTTTGCGGCTAGACCAGCACATACTAGTGCCGCTCCACAGCGTAAATCAGTTGCTTCTACTTCAGCACCTACTAATTGGTCAACACCAGTTACAAATGCTTTGCGATCATCCACCTCAATGGAGGCTCCCATTTTTTGCAGCTCTCCTACATGCATGAATCGATTTTCAAATACAGTTTCCATAACAGTACTTTTGCCTTTTGCAATGGTTGTCATCGCCATGAATTGGGCTTGCATGTCTGTTGGGAATCCTGGGTACGGTAAGGTTTTAATATCTGTGGCTTTTAAGTTACCATCGCTGATAACTCGAATACCATCAATATCTTCTTCTACTGTGATACCAGCTTCTTTTAGTTTAGCTACTACAGGTTTTAAATGTTCTGAAAGTGCATTTTCTACATATACATTGCCACCAGCCATGGCTGCTGCAATCAGATACGTACCGGCTTCAATGCGGTCTGGAATCACTGTGTGTACAGCACCTTTTAATTCTTTGACCCCTTCAATACGAATGACATCTGTACCTGCACCGCGAATATTAGCACCCATACTGTTTAAGAAGGTAGCTAAGTCCACAATTTCTGGTTCTTCTGCAGCATTTTCAATAATCGTCTTTCCTTCTGCAAAGGTAGCTGCCATAATCACATTTTCAGTGGCCCCTACACTTGGGAAGTCTAAATAAATTAAATTGCCTTTTAATCCTTCTGGTGCTTTTGCTTCTACAAAGTCTTCACCCATAGTAATCGTTGCACCTAATGCTTCAAATGCTTTCAAATGCAAATCGATAGGGCGACTACCAATCGCACAACCTCCTGGCAATGCAATGCGAGCTTCTCCTTTGCGAGCCAATAAAGGACCCATCACTAAAAAGGATGCACGCATACGACGCACTAAATCATAAGGTGCTTCTACAGCAGAAATCGTAGACGCATCAAACGTAATATTGTCTCCATCTTTTGTTACTTTCACACCTAAGGATGCAATGACATCACAAATAGTATGAACATCTTCCAAATCTGGAATTTCAAGCAGGGTGCTTGGAGTAGACGCCAACAAAGTCGCAGCAATAATAGGTAGTACTGCATTCTTTGCACTACTTACTCGAATACGACCTTCTAAAGGCGTACCTCCTTGAATAATAAGCTTTTCCAACTGAATTCCTCCTAATCTTATGTATGGTTACAACTCAATCATCACAAGATTGAATCATATGTATTTTATCTTACAAACATTCTATCTTAGTATACTAAATCTTTTCTCTCTATGCAACAAAAAGGGGCTGTAACAAAATGTACTTTTTTACATTTTCGTTACAGCCCTTTTTACATGCAGAAACTACCAAGGTTCTTGAGACAGTAGTATCACAAGAACTCTTGGTAGTTTTTCTGTTTTTAGGCGCACTTAAATAAGCCTATGTACATAGATTGTTTTCTAGGCTTACGCAATTTCTTTTTGGCAGAATAATGAGGTATGTATCCTGTTATCTTGGATTCTATGGTGTAGTTTCGAGATATTAAATCCCATTGCTAATAGGTATAACATCTTTCGCACATGATCATTACCACGGTGTAGTAGTCGCCTAAACTGAAAGTCTTGTTTTAATACTCCGAAGGCGCCCTCCACTTGTATAGAGCGATTGGTACGCAATCGAATCCCTTCTGTACTTAAGATTCTCTCTTGGTTATGTTGCAATACCGAGTCATATCCTGGAGTAATGCAAATTTGCTTAGTAGGATTCTTTGTGCTTTTCTTTGCATATCGTTGGCATTCAGATTTGTATCCACAGCGATTACAAGATTCACATACGTATACCTTACTTTCCCAAGTAAATCCAGTTTTACTTTTACTCTTACGACGGTGAGAATAGTGCAACTTTCGACCTTTAGCACAAATAAAAGCATCTTCATTGGATAGGTATTCCATATTACGAGCTTTACTAATATCTGTTTTCCACTTGCGTTGTTTAGAGCGTTCGTAGTCCTTAGGTTTAATACAAGATAGGTATCCTTTTTCTTCTAACCATAATAGATTTTCGTAGCTGTCATATCCTGCATCCGCTACTATATATCTAAACTTGGAAGTATGCAAACTCTCTAAATGATGCAAAAATGGGATTAACGTATTGGTATCGTTAGGATTAGGGAATACACCTACTCCCATAATATATTCGGAATGAACAGCTATTTGAACGTTGTAGCCTGGTTTTAATTGACCGTTTCGCATATGGTCTTCTTTCATACGCATGAAAGTGGCATCAGGATCTGTTTTGGAATAACTATTTCGCTCGCCCATAATGGCTAAATGCGCTTCATATTCTTTGCGTTTGTCTACTAAAGCCTCTGCTCTTTCATATAATCGTTGTAATGCAGTCTTATGCTTGCCCTTACCAAATACAAAATTAATTTGATGTAGTTCAATTTCTTTCGCTAATATATGGCACAGTAATTCATCATTCATCGGCGATACATCAATCCCTAACTCAGTATTTACATCTTGCTTTAGAGCAATAAGCTTAGAGGGCAAAGTAGCCAATCTTTTTTGAATCGCTTTCTTCCATACAAACGTGTATTTATTAGTATTAGCCTCTATTTTTGTGCCATCAATAAATACTTCGTTGAAAGTAAGCGTATCTCTTCTTGCAATGGCTTCCATTAGTTGTGTAAACAAATTCGTAATCACCTCTAAGGAACAACGAGCAAAAAATCGCTGAAATGTCATGTGACTTGGTGCAGGGTATCCTTGTAAAAGCCACATATAATTAATATTTTCTTCACATTGTTTTTGGATAGCGCGTGTAGAGTATATGCCTTCGGACATAGCATAGATAAAAATTTTAAACAGAATATGCGGTGGAACCTTAGATTTTCTCCCTTTCGAAGAATACAAATGCTGTAACTCTGTATAGTCCAACTCCTCTAATACAGCATCGAGTAACCGCACTGGCGCTGTTTCTTTGATCAAAATGCCACAATCCAATGGTAACACTAGTTGGCGAGGTCTCGCCAATTTGGTATAATTATATGCATTGGTATTGGTGTTTTTCATATATATATTATACCAATGAAAAGGGTCCTTCGGGACCCTTTTGCTTAT
>CAUSMY010000124.1:0-4601 GCA_963533015.1 uncultured Veillonella sp. | reverse complement strand
AACGGCTCTTACTTGGTAGAGCCGTAATCTATACTATTTCATGCTGAGAATTCCAATTCCAAGAATGGCCACCACTAAGGCTACACTCCAGAATACATATACTACTTTTCGTTCACTCCAGCCACCTAATTCGAAATGATGGTGAATCGGACTCATTCGGAAAATACGAACTCCACGAGTTTTAAACGAAGCCACTTGTAAAATAACAGATAATGCTTCCACTACAAACACAAAACCAATAATTATCAGTAATAATTCCGTTTTAGTGGCAATGGCCATACCTGCAAAGGCCCCACCTAAGGCTAGAGAACCAGTATCTCCCATAAACACTTTTGCTGGATTTGCATTAAAATATAAAAATCCAATACAAACTGCACTTACAATCATACCAAAAAAAGTAACACTTAGGGAACCCGCTAATATACCAACAACTGCAAAAGCTGCACTGGCAATCGCCGATGTACCTGCTGCCAATCCATCTAAGCCATCAGTTAAATTCACCGCATTGGTAGTTCCTAAAATAATTATAAAGGCCAGTACATAATAACCTATACCTAAATCTACTGTTACATCTGCCAATGGAATCCACAATGTAGTAGGCAGTGCGGCATACTCTACAGCAATATAGCAAAATACTACTGCTAATATAGCTTGGCCCAACAATTTTTGTTTCGCCGTGAGTCCTAGGTTTCTGTGTTTAACAGCTTTAATGAAATCGTCACTAAACCCTAATACACCATGACCTAACGTCAAGAATAATAACATCCATAATGTAACGGAGTACGGTGGTACAATACAAATCGTCAGTACCAAGGCCAGTAACATGAATAATCCACCCATAGTAGGTGTTCCTGCTTTCGCTAAATGAGCTTGTGGTCCATCTTCACGAATCGATTGTTGCGCTTTCAATCGCTGCAACATTGGAATTCCAATTTTACCTAATATTAATGTACTCACTAGGGCTAAGCCAAAGGCTATTGCATAGTCCATATTCATGCTACATATCTCCTTACTTATCCATGTCGTTCTTTAAAATCTTCTATAATACGTTCCATTTTTAGGCCTCGTGATCCTTTTACTAGAATCACATCGCCTGCTTGTTTTACGTCATAATACGCATTCGCTATATCAAGATGGCTATTCCCTACATATACAAAAGGAACACCAGCCTCTTTAGCGGCAGCGGCTGTTAACTTCATCATTTCCCCAAATGTAAACACCATATCGTAGGATTCAGCACCCAGTAATTTTCCAATCTCTTCATGAGCAGATACTGAATGCTCACCTAACTCAAGCATATCGCCTAACATGGCAATCTTACGTATACCCTGTAACTGACCAAGCGCTCGAATTGATTCTGTCATACTATTAGGGTTCGCATTATACGCGTCATTGAGGACTGTGAAAGTCGGAAACGGTACAATTTCTTGACGCATAGGAATTCCTGGAAACTCTTGAAAGGCTTCTACAATTTCTTCTCGTGGCACACCTAAAGTAGTTCCTACTGCAACTGCTGACAATGCATCATACACATTGTGAATCCCAATCAAAGGCAAGAATATCTTCCAGGCTCCACTTTCATCATGAACTGTGAAATTAATACCTTTAGATGTATATTCCAACGTAGCACCTTGCACCATAGCTTTAGCATCCATACCATAAGTAAGTACTTTTGCATCTGTCACCTGTGCCATCGGAAGCACAAATGGATCATCATGATTTAGAATCGCTACCCCTGTACTTGGCAAGGCTTCAATCAATTCTTGCTTCGCTTTTCCAATATTTTCTTGCGACCCTAATAGTTCAATATGACTAGTGCCTACATTGGTAATCACACCTATAGTTGGCTCTGCAATTTCTGCTAGTTCTGCAATTTGACCAAGTCCGCGCATCCCCATCTCAAGAACACATACATCATGATCTTCCGTCAATTGCAATAACATTTTAGGAACGCCAATTTCATTATTATAATTTTTTTCCGTTTTTAGCACTGTAAAAGCTTTCTCCAGAACAGCACTAATCATTTCTTTCGTTGTTGTCTTACCAGATGAACCTGTAATACCTATGACAGGAATTGGAAAACGTCTACGATGATAGGTCGCTAACTGTTGATATGCCAATAATGTATCCACTACTTCGATACATACGAGCCCTTCTATAGATTTACCAATCTTAACAATAGCACCTGTGGCACCACGTTCTTTGGCAATCTGCAAGAAGTCATGTCCATCAAATGTCATACCTTCTAAAGCTACAAAAAGTCCATTTTCACCAATAGTACGTGTATCTGTAGATACATCAGCAAAGGTAATTGAACTCGTTCCTGTATACTGTCCATGCGTTGCTTCTAGCACTTCTTGCACTGTAAATTGTGCCATATTATCTCTCCTTTAGAGCTTCTCTAGCAACTTCACGATCATCAAAATGAATCGTTTCTTCTTTTAATATTTGATAGTCTTCATGGCCTTTACCAGCAATGATCACTACATCTCCTGCTTTTGCTTCTGCAATGGCTGCAAAAATTGCTTCTCGACGATCCACAATAACATCATAGTCTACTCCGTCACGCAAGCCTTCTTTGACGCCTACTTCTACATCTTTCACAATTTGCACTGGATCTTCTGTTCGAGGATTATCTGAAGTAACAAATACTCGATCACCATATTGAGCCGCAATACGCACCATAATAGGACGTTTGGTAGCATCGCGGTCACCACCACAGCCAAAGACAACTAAAATACGGTTTTCCACAATTTTCTTCGCTGTTTGCAAAATATTTTCCAAGCCATCTGGCGTGTGGGCATAATCCACAACTACTGCAAAATCTTGACCTTCTTCAATAAGTTCAAAACGACCAGGCACAGCGGTGAAAGTTGCCAATCCTTTCACGATGTCATCCATCGTCATGCCTTCATATAGAGCAGCACCTACAGCAGCTAATGTATTATATACGTTGAATAAGCCCGCAATTTTTGTCTGAATTGTATAACTTTCTTCTCCGTAGGTCAATGTAAATTCAGAAGATTTGGCTGTAACACTCAAATTAGACGCATTCATAGTGCCTTTACCTTCTGTGCTATACGTAATCATTGGAGCTGTTGTTACATCCACAATCGCTTGACCATACGCATCATCTACATTGATAACAGCCCCTTTTCCTTCTTTCACTTGGTAAGAAGCGCTAACTTGCTTGAACAATTTCGCCTTTGCCGCTAGATAGTTATCAAATGTTTTGTGAAAGTCTAAATGATCTTGTGTTAAGTTTGTAAATACAGCTGTATCATATTCTACGCCTGCTGTACGGCCTAATGCCAATGCATGAGAAGATACTTCCATAATACAATGCGTCACACCAGCGTCCACCATTTGTTGCAAAATTTGTTGCAAATCTGCCACATCCGGTGTGGTATTGTGAATCGGATAAGATTGGTCATCGATTAAAATATGAACTGTTCCAATAACACCTACTGTATATCCTTGAGATCGTAATAGATGAGCAATAATATGAGTCGTTGTAGTTTTACCATTCGTACCTGTTACACCAATCATACGCATCTTAGAGGCTGGATAATCGTAGAAAAACGGCACTGCATCTTGTAAAGCTTGTCGTGTATCTTCTACATACAATACTGCTACGTGAGCAGGCACGGTCACAGGTTTAGATGCAATAATTGCTACCGCACCATCTTCTACTGCTTTATCTACAAAAGTATGCGCATCTACTGTAGCGCCCACTAAACAAATGAATAAGCTACCGTCTTGTACTGTGCGTGAGTCAGCTGTAATATGACTCACTTCTGCTGTTACTGGACCCTCTACCTTTATAGGAGACACAATTTTCACAATATCTGCTACACATTTCATACCGATTCCTCCAATCATAGCGAAAGCAGTCCAAAAGGACTGCCTTCATCATTCTCTAATATCCTTTTTCGTTGTAACCTTTCGTTCTTCCACTGTATTCTTAGTGGTATAAACGAAATTATCTGGTAATACCATGCCAAGTTTTTCTTGCGCAATTTTTTGAATGCGCGTTGGAGATTTTAGTTCTGCTAACTCTAAATTATACTCGTAATTCGTACGATTTTCAAAAACTATTTTTTCTTGTATTTGTACAGTTTCTTTTCTTACGTTTTCTGTAACACCCGTGATAATCAAACAAATCATTCCTAATATAACACCAAAGATCAAGGTCACTACACACTCTCTCATATTCGGTGTCACATCCAAGATAAAATCAGGTGATTTGACTTTTTCTTTTCTAGCGGGTTCTACATAGGGAGCCGATTGTTCCCAATATGTAGCCTTTCGTACTAACATAGTATTCCTCCAAACTATAATTTCACGGCTACCCTCAACTTGGCACTACGGGACCGTGGATTCTCTTCTACTTCTCGTTGACTAGGCTCTATGGCCTTATTTTTTGCTTTTACAGTTGGTACATTGTGGCACACACACATCGGCAAACTTGATGGGCATGTACAACCTTGCGCTAACTCTTTAAATGTTTGTTTCGTAATTCTATCTTCTAAAGAATGGAATGTAATCACAGCGATTCGTCCACCCGGGTTTAGCATAGATACGGCATCTACAAATGCATC
>CAUSMY010000123.1:0-4654 GCA_963533015.1 uncultured Veillonella sp. | reverse complement strand
CAGAGGCATATAAAGATTTTCCAATTTTAACAAGAACTCATCGTGGTAAACGCATTGCTTACTTAGATAGTGGTGCCACCACACAAATTCCAGTGTCAGTGATGAAAGCATTAGAAACACATATGGCAAATCACAATGGGAATCCTCATCGTGGGGCCCATGTGCTTGCTATGGAAGCATCGGAGGCCTATGAAGGAGCTCGTGATGTGGTGCAGCGTTTTATCAATGCTCGTAAACGAGAAGAAATTATCTTCACTCGCAATACGACAGAAAGCTTGAACTTAATTGCTCACTCCTATGGATTGAAGCATGTGAAAGCGGGAGATAAAATCGTCATCACTGTAGCGGAGCATCATGCGAATCTTGTGACTTGGCAATATGTATGTCGAATGACAGGGGCTACTTTGGAATATATGTACCTAGATGAAACTGGTCACATCAAAGATGGTGAAATGGATAAAATTGATGCATCTACTAAAATTGTATCCTTTGCCCATGTGAGTAATGTGTTAGGTATGGAGTTTCCTGTAAAAGAGCTAGTGGAACGTGCTCATGCTGTTGGTGCTATCGCTATCCTAGACGGAGCGCAATCGGCTCCTCATCAAGCTATTGATGTGCAAGCCTTAGATTGTGATTTCTTCGTTTTCTCAGGTCATAAAATGTGCGCCTCTCAAGGCATTGGCGTGGTGTATGGAAAATATCACTTACTAGAAGACATGGATCCATTCTTATTTGGTGGGGACATGATTGAATATGTGAAAGAACAAACTACAACATTCAATGAAGTACCTTATAAGTTCGAAGCAGGTACACCAAATGCACATGGTGCCATCACATTGAAAGCTGCCATTGAGTATTTGGAACAATTTGGTATGGATGCGATTCACGAATATGAACAAGAATTGGTGCGCTATATATTACCAAAACTAGCGGCTATGCCACATATTCACTTATTGGGAAGCGCGAACCCAGAAGAAAAACATGGAGTTATTGCTTTCACTGTAGATGATGTACATCCACATGATGTGGCGACTATCATGGATAGCCATGGGGTATGCTTACGTTCTGGACATCATTGTGCACAGCCATTAGGTGCGTACTATGGTGTACCAGCATCCAACCGTATTAGTATGTACATATATACTAAAAAAGAAGATTTAGATCAATTTTTAGAAGCCCTGAAAACAGTTCGACCAACCATGGGCTTGTCAGAGTAAGGAGAACAATACCATGGAAATGGATCAAGTGTATACAGAACTGATTTTGGAGCACAACCAAGATAAGCGTAATAAACGTTTATTAGATGTATTTACCGCTAGTGAGCATGGTCATAACCCAAGTTGTGGTGATGATTTAACATTGCAAGTGAATGTGGTAGACGGTATTGTAAAAGATGCTGCATATACAGGTTCTGGCTGTGCTATCAGCCAAGCATCGGCATCTATGATGATTGATGTCATTACTGGTAAATCTTTAGAAGAAGCGTTCCAATTAGTGGATCTTTTCTTAGGAATGATTAAAAAAGAAGTGACAGATGAAGAAGAATTAGAAGCCTTAGAAGATGCAATAGCTTTGCAAAATATTTCTAACATGCCTGCCCGTGTTAAATGTGCAGTGCTTGCTTGGCATACATTGCGTGAAGCATTGAAAAAATAAAAGGAAGGCTGCTACAGAATGACCTACATTCTTGAGCAGCCTTTTTTGTGTATCTAATAAAAAGATAGGCGATGTGTATCGCCTACCCTATCATTTTTATGTTGTTTGATTACCATTGCCCTTCTTGGTGCTCTTTTAACAGTTTCACCACTCGAGGTCCACAACCTTTGCCACCGCATGCACCGGTACCAGCACTAGTGCGCTCTCTAATTTTAGGAAATGTATCGCAACCATCTAAGATTGCTTCTTTAATTGCTTTTCTTGTAATACTACGGCAAGTACAAACTTTTGTTAATTTATCTAAAATGGCCGTAGGAATTTGATTATCTTCCATACTGTCCTCCTATATATAGAAACTTTTCTATATATAGTATACTCTGCCATGCAAGTATTGTAAAGAACTTTCATCGTGCATATGAAAGACAGTATCGATATTACCATATCGTAGTCTGAGAGGGGACAATGGAGGTATATTTAGCATAGGCATTATCTAGATTGGTAGATACTATCGGGTGATATCATAGAAGGCGAATCGAACAGTGGAAGTGATACACCAACAATAGATACCATATATAGTATTATGATAGATAATATATAGGAGTTATTATGATTTGTGTAATTTTTGATTTAGATGGAACTTTAACAGATTCTCGTGAAGGGATTCTTAAGTCTATTCAGTATGCTCTAGAAAAAATGGAGCAACCGATTCCCGATGAAAAAACATTGCAATTGTTTATTGGACCACCATTAACAGATTCTTTCCGAGATCATTGCCATATGACAGAAGAACAGATTGAACAAGCCTATGGATATTTTAAAGAACGCTATGATGCTACTGGAAAATATGAAAATGCTGTGTACCCTCAAATTGAGGCTGCTTTGCAAGCATTGAGAAAAACAGGTGCTTATGTTGGTATTGCCACGGCAAAACCAGAGGAGCAAGCAAAAGATATTATTAAACATTTTAAATTAGACCAATACTTTGAAGTGATTCGAGGAGCGAATCGAGACATTGGATTGATTCATAAGGAAGATATCTTACGTGAAGCTTTACAAGATATGAATACGATTACAGCACAGAAATATAAAATATCTCGTTGGTATATGGTGGGAGATAGAAAATATGATATGGAAGCAGCTAAACTTCACAACTGTGTAGCTATGGGAGTTTCCTATGGATATGGAAGTGTAGAAGAATTAGAGGCGGCAGGAGCTGATTATATTTGTGAGAATCCATCAGATTTAATAGTAAATATCGCTGTAGATACATTATTATAAATCACATTTATTAGTAAGCTCATATATTCATAGTTTTGAATTTGTTTTTGTGACACAATACATAGAACATATTTTCCTTTGTGGTAAATTTCACATAAAGGAAGATATGTTCGATATATCATCTGTAAGTAGAGTAGAAAAATTTATACGTACATATATATTGAAGAGCAATTCTGAAAAGAATAAAGAGGAAGGTTGAAACAAATTCAACCTTCCTCTTTTGGAATACATCTATACTTGTAAACGTCCATCAATCATGATAGGAACTTCTTTACCATCTTTTGTCAATCCCATTATCGTCATATGTTCATGACCAATCATAAAATCTGTATGGGCAAGGGATGTATTTAATCCATGATTACGCAATTTTTCTTGGCTCATGCCATCGCTATTTTCCAGACAAGTAGGATATGCCGCACCTAGTGCTAAATGACACGAAGCATTTTCATCATAAAGGGTCTCGAAGAAAATCATATTGGATTGGCTAATAGGAGAGTAGTGATCCACAAGTGCTACTTCACCAAGGTAGCAAGAGTTTTCATCTGTTTCAATTAAATTAGTTAAATACTCCTTGCCTTCTTTGGCACCATAATCTACAACTTTTCCATCTTTAAATGTAAAATAAAACTCCTCGATTTGATTGCCATCATAAATGAGTGGTTTTGTAGAATACACGGTTCCATTAGCACCTGCGTAATGAGGAGCTGTAAATACTTCTTCTGTAGGGATGTTAGCATCAAAGATAATCCCTTTTTTAGAGGCTTCTTTACCACCTAACCAAAGGTGACCTTCGGGAAGGACAATTGTCAAATCAGTACCATTTGGACATGTATAATGTAGGGATACTAACTGCAGATCATTTAATGTAGCTGTACGCTGTGCTAAACGGTTTAAATGTGTGGAGAAAGATTCATCTTCGGATACATTCTTCATACGACATAGTGTAAAGATTGTATTCCATAGGCGATTTACTTTTTCATCATCATCACCTTCATAGCCTAATAGGTTTGCCCAAGTAAGGGTAGCTACAGAGGCAACACACCAAGTAAGACTAGAATCCATGATTAAATTTAGTTAATTTACTCATGCTGCGAGAAGATAAGGCAATTTTCTCAGAAGGAACGCCTTCGTAAGCAAATGGATTTGCACTAATTAAAGATAAAATGCAAGCATTAGAATCTACTATATGATGATACATATCGGCGATCCAAGGAGCAGGATTAGCTAATACAGTATCCTTAGCGTGGGTTAAACGTGATTTCGCAGTGATAGTACTGCGCCAATTGATATGTACATCTTTTGCACCTAGTGCATAAGCTTCTTCTACCACAATATATACGAAGTCTTTGTTTTCAACATCTCCGTTGATAACTAACAACTGATCTTGTTGTAAATTAACTCCTTCTTGAAGCAATAAACGTGCATATTGTTGTAAATTTTCTTTCATATAACCTCCAAATATATACTGGTAGTAAATTTTAAAGGATACTACCGATGTATCACGAAATCTAACTAAGAAAGGTCGTGATACTATGAAACTATCAAGTCGAAAACGGAATATACTGATTGTAGTTATATTCCTAGTTTGTGTATGTGGGTACTATTCTATTATAGCAGATACATCGATGAAAGGCGATGCAGAATCAATTACAACAACTCATGAGGAAACTAGTAAAGAACATGGTAACAAAGAGAATCAGGATACATCTAGTGAGAAGGG
>CAUSMY010000122.1:0-4662 GCA_963533015.1 uncultured Veillonella sp. | reverse complement strand
ATATTTGACGATGAACGTAACCATCGTTATAATATAAGAAGATAGTCAGACGAGTGGATACGTCAGGCTCATCTCGAAATCTATAAAATATTAGGAAATGGCCTTTCAGTTATCGAATTATCAAAGATAACGAAGGGCTATTTGTCTTTTCCTAGACAAATAAGCGCTATTAACGCCCCAAAAGCGATAACTATGGTCATCACCTGTAATAGGAGCATAATGATTTCATAATCACTCATAGGCTTACCCCTCCCTTCAATAACGAAGAGAGGCCCAACCTCGTCCAACTATCTTATGTTAATTATATACCAAACAAATATACGATACAATAAGCATCGTATTATAGAGATTTATAGATGAAAACTCTACCTTAGAAGATCTAGGGTAGAGTTTTTTGTGTTTGTGGGGTATTCCTATCAGATTATTGAGTTTTTTTATCGTACACCGTAAATGGTAAGTAGCATTGCAACACAGCGCTTATCCAACTAGCAATCGCGATAATAGAATCGTTTCAATACCGTAAACGGTAAGTACTGTTGCAACTCTAGGAGAAAACTTATGCGTAAAATATGCAAAAGCGTTTCAATACCGTATACGGTAAGTGCTGTTGCAACATTTATACAGAAAGGAAATATTATCATGACTACAACAAGTTTCAATACCGTAAACGGTAAGTGCTGTTGCAACTCTCCCAGCTTCTGCTAGTCCAGCTCTCCGTAAGACGTTTCAATACCGTAAACGGTAAGTACTGTTGCAACGATAATAAAATCATTGATGTTGCTTCTAATACTATCAGTTTCAATACCGTAAACGGTAAGTACTGTTGCAACATAAAGCATTAGACCGATTAGAACCATATACATTCGTTGTTTCAATACCGTAAACGGTAAGTACTGTTGCAACTAATGGAGACGACCTCTATCCTGAATACGAAGATGGTTTCAATACCGTAAACGGTAAGTACTGTTGCAACTGGCTTACCGATTCCTTAAATCTCAAGGAATTAAGTTTCAATACCGTAAACGGTAAGTACTGTTGCAACCTTGCAATCCCAAGCAGCACTTAACAAATTCAGTTTCAATACCGTAAACGGTAAGTACTGTTGCAACTCTAATAGTGTGACAAAACGTGGCTTCATCTACAGTTTCAATACCGTAAACGGTAAGTACTGTTGCAACTTTACGTGAGTTTGTTAAAGATAAACCACGGTTCAAATTGTTTCAATACCGTAAACGGTAAGTACTGTTGCAACGAAATTAGTAAAACGTCAATTCGAAGAAAACTCTTATGTATCGTTTCAATACCGTAAACGGTAAGTACTGTTGCAACTAAAACTAGCAATAATATTCTGAAAATATGCGCCATTCGTTTCAATACCGTAAACGGTAAGTACTGTTGCAACAAAGTATTGCTTGGGTTACATGGGACCTTATATATTGAGTTTCAATACCGTAAACGGTAAGTACTGTTGCAACGAAGTTGAAAAATCCATTAATAAATTCACAAGTGATTTAGTTTCAATACCGTAAACGGTAAGTACTGTTGCAACTACCCAACGGACTTTGTTGGTCTATTAATTGCTGCTAAGTTTCAATACCGTAAACGGTAAGTACTGTTGCAACAGCGGATCCTAGAAAGCCAGTATTCATGGGGCTTAAAAATAGGTTTTGGAAAACCTCACACCGTAAACGGTCAAAACAGGCTCCCATTCGGTTCATAATACCTACAAACCTAGGTAAATACTGGTAGAAAATGATTTTTCTAAGATTACAGTAATTATAAGGGTTTTCGAGTTTTACGTCAATATGTAAGGAGATTTTCTAAATAGCATAATCTTTACAAGATGCTGATATTAACTAGGTTTATCGCTATTTTAACAGATTTTATAGGTCAAGAAAATCTTTTTCACATATAGTTTACACGCCAAAAAGACCTACTCGCATCATACGAATAGGTCTAACCATTATCTAATTCTTTATTCACTTTTAAATTACACCTCAACACATACATGCACTAAACCAAAACCTATAGATGGAAGCATCAAAATACCTCCTAACTTTATTTACACAATTAATCATCTAACAATGCACAGGCAACAAGTGCTACCGCAAAGTCTACAAATATTTGGTAAGTAGTACAATGTACATATTCAAAATAACTAAGACAAAGCCCACTAGCTAAAGCACCATGGCATCCGCCGCAAGGGCGGTTCCGATCAGAGGGTCTGTGTATTGTATATCGTTACGCTGTAACGATACGGGTCGCGGAGGAAACGACCATGCTACATGATGCTCTAACTCGTAGGCTTAACTTGTGATTTCATTATACGTAGCTTTCACCTAAGGGGATAATCAAAAAAACTAGGAACTAAAAAGAAACCTGCTGCATATCAAAATCGATAACCAACAGGTTTCTTTAATTGGGAGATACTATATCTAGACCTATGGAAAATCCAAATAGGCTTATCCATAATCTCTAGACTAATAAGCCGTTATTTTGTATGCAATGTCACTCTCACTTGCCCCAGCCCCTGACTAGACAATCGTCCTACACCGCAGTGTTGACCAAAGGTTGCTAAAATAGTGATGAGTTGACGCTCTTCATCATTAAGTTTGGACAAGTTAAATGTAAAGCCGCCCACAAATCCGGTAATGCCTCGGTCACGACCGAAGTACACCCGTTTCGTGTGGCCTACCCAGTCGGTTAGGACAATGCGTTCGCATAATTCTTTAATACGTCCTTTATCTAATGTTTGGTCTACATCGCTAGCATTCCATTTATCTACGATGGATGCAAAAATTAGCTCCGCCGTAGGGAATGTAATGTCTCCATGGGTACCATTAAATGATGTAGGCGTAACAAAATCGATTTCTACACGTTTCGTAGACTTACCTGTAAGGCATTGCTCTACCAATGTTAATGTATTCTCCACCGATAAAGGGAGATCAAAGGGTGCCTCATATTGCACATCCACAGCCATCGCCTCAAGTGGTCCTATCTGTAAGGATAGTGGTTGCGGTATCTCTTCGAGAATATACCACAACTCACGATGCCACACACAGATTCGTAAGTAAACCATATCGCCTTTTTGGATTGTAGCATCACGGCGTTTTCTGCCATATTGCAAGGATACCGTAAATGGTTTGATACCCGATAAGTCATGCCAATACGTACCTGCCGCTTCATCGATGGAACCAATGAGAGAAAATACGGCTGCATGGAGGAATCGTCCTGGAAATTCAGGCAGTTTGCATGAATTCTTAGCCTTAAGGGCTAATGTTACAGTACCTAACATTATTTAGACCACTTTTCGATGAAGGATTTCGGCATATCGAGTTTGCTGCGATATCTAATACGATTATCCATCTTGTTATTCTTAATGGTCATCATGGATATACCTTCGGTCCAGTTCTTAGCAGGGTTTGGACCATTAGCGATATTCCAATCCATCATCATGTACAAATCGTCGAGCATTGCATTGTATGCTGATTTATCAGCACCAAGCACATCATCACGATAGGTTGTAAATGCCTTTACATACTCTTCGCTATCCGTTGTACTTTTACCGGTGTTCCACGCATCATTTTCAAACAGGCTAGAGTAACGGCTATTGTTATCAAAAATCGTTACCTCTGTATCGAGTTTAACACTGCCGAAACCGATGGATTTACCCATACCAAGTTTGTAATATGTCCGACGTTGACCACCGGAATATTGATCTAGATTAAGAGACATGAGCAACGCACCGAGCTCTACATCGCTAAGGCGTTCAAAATGGATGCGACTGGTGAAAGTAACCCCTCTATCCACAGGACGGATTTTGCGTGTGCCTTTGATTTCTTTTTCTTCCGCTGTACGCGTCCAATCCTTCGCTTTTGCAAGCGGTTGGTGCCAATACATCTTATAACCACGTAAGGATGCATGTTCATGGCCCCAGTGATTATACGTATTATGGTCATCCACATTTTGTTCCAAATAAAGTTGGAACGATGTTGGATTTGGTCCCATCAATGGATGTGGATAATCGGAAGGGCACATTTTAAGCGTACCTTGTACATGTGCATCAGAGAAGGATACACGCCCCGCCCAATTATCTCCGTAACCAAATACGCTATCGCACAAATCGACGCCATTATTATGTCGTTCCAAGGAATTTGGCAAATGATCACTAATCTTCAAATCGTAGGCAATACGATAGAAACGACCATGACCAAAATGTTCAACGAGGCCATCCTTTTCCGTAAAGAAACAAGGCACAACGAATTTTACATCTGTAGAATGGGTGTACTCTTTTGCCGCTTCGCCAGATTTACCCGTTTTCTTATCTAGTAAATCTAATGTGCCGCGGTTCTTGTCGTCTGCGTAGCTTTCAATACAAGATTGAGGAATTGGAATGCGTTTATCAAAATTGCCAGGCTTGGTAATGCGCATGTAGGATTTTTTAGAGCGCATAGGGCCTGTATGGATGTTGACATACGTATTCATCCAATCGATGGACGCCTTATCCTTCTTAAGTTCCATGCCATCATTATCCATATAAGAGCATTTTTTAGACTCGCTAGGAACGGCGAAATAATCATTATTTACAGTTTGAATGATGAAACCAGGAGTCGCCTTAGTAGCCGCCTTGTATTCACCCTTACCATTTTTCTCCATGCCCAC
>CAUSMY010000121.1:0-4704 GCA_963533015.1 uncultured Veillonella sp. | reverse complement strand
GGGCCTATAGCTCAGGGGTAGAGCAACCGGCTCATAACCGGTCGGTCCCTGGTTCAAATCCAGGTGGGCCCACCATATGAAACCATCTCACAATGTGAGGTGGTTTTTTGTTATCTATATAGGTTCATTGTATAATAGTATGAGAGCTTTTTATACTGCGCATTTGTGGTATGGAAGTCATGCATGTAGTGTAGTAGATGGATATATTAGATAGATATATTAGTTGTTCTATGTGATGTATGCCAGTTATGATAGATTAGAAACGTGAGAACAAATATGGCACTTTCAAAACGATTAGAGCAAGTAGCAACGATGATTCCCCCGTGTCAAACTGTGGCTGATGTAGGGACAGACCATGGTTTTTTGGCGGTGGTCTTAATTGAAAAAGAAATAGCTGGGCAAGTAATTGCCATTGATGTTAATCGTGGTCCCCTAGAGTCTGCGAAGAGGTTTGTGAAAGAACGGAGATTAGAGGATCATATTGATTGTCGATTAGGAGATGGATTGGCTGTCACAACAGCGGGAGAAATTGACTGCGCTGTTATTTGCGGCATGGGCGGAGAATTGATGCAACATATTATATCCGTAGGTCCAGAGTTGCTACAGACCTATGTGGTACAACCACAGAGTCATCGAGAGGAATTAAAGAAGTTTCTCGTCGAACAAGGGTATGGTATTACGGATGAACAGTGCTTGCAAGAAGGCAAGCAATATTATGATATATGGGTTGTAGAGCGAGGAGTTACATCCGTATACAATAGCTTACCTTCAGATTCTATATTGTGGGAATATGGCGCTATATTACAAGAGCGTCGCAGCTCAATTTGGGTGAATCATATACAACGTAGAATAGAAACACTAACATCTATTGCATCTCATATGCGTACTGCTTCGACAGGTAGACAAGATTTAGATGGTATTCAAAAGGAAATAGAGGCATTGCAATCTATTATATGATAGGAGGTATATATGGTTACGATGAAAGACATTGCTGGTGCCATTGAACGTCATGCACCAGTATCATTACAAGAATCTTGGGATAATTGCGGTTTGCAAGTTGGGTGTATGTCAGGTACAGTGAGTCGAGTATTGACCGCATTAGATGTGACAGCTGAAGTGGTAGCAGAAGCTATTGAAAAACAGGTACAGTGTATAGTGTCTCATCATCCTATGATTTTTAAAGGGTTAAAATCTATCGATCTAGGAACGATGCAAGGAAAGATGATAGGAGATTTGTTGCAACATGGTATCCATGTATATAGTGCGCACACTAATTTAGATGTAACTCGTGGTGGTTTGAATGATGAGGTAGCAAATCGGTTAGGCTTGCAAAGTGTCAAAGGGTTAGTAGAAACTACCAGAGAGTCAGCCTACAAGGTGGCCGTGTACGTACCAGCATCACATAGTGAGGAAGTGCGTAAAGCCATGGGTGATGCCGGTGCCGGTCACATTGGAGAGTACAGTCATTGTAGCTTTTCCATCACAGGTGAAGGGCGCTTTTTGCCATTAGAGGGAACGAATCCATATATTGGTCATGTGGGAGCTGTAGAAACGGTACAAGAAGACCGAGTGGAGACGGTGGTTCCAAAGAAACTACTAGGAAAGGTGCTGGCCGCCATGGAACAAGTTCATCCCTACGAAGAGATTGCCTATGATGTAGTGGCATTGGAACATATATATGAAGCACAACATATTGGGCGCATTGGTCATCTAAGGGAACCTTTTTCTTTAGAGGCCAGCAAAATGTTATTGCAAAAGGTATTTCCTCATAGTCAATTACGATGGGGCGGAGCAAAGGTGGAACAGATCAAACGGATTGCCCTATGTACGGGCAGTGGAGCTGAATTTATTAAGGCAGCAGCGAAGCAGAAGGCAGACTTATATATCACTGGGGATGTCAAATACCATGACATGCAACTGGCAAAAGAGTTAGGCATTCTTGTCGTAGATGCAGGTCATTATGGTACGGAATATATGAGTCAAACGATTCTGAAGCGATACCTAACAGAAGCTTTCACGGAGGAGAAGGTACAAGTTATAGAAAGTGAAGTGCAACGAGATTTTTTCTTTCATGTCTAGAGCGTTTAGGTTATAATAGAGAGAAGAGCTATTGACCGTATGAAAGGTCTATGCTAGACTTAAACAGTAAGTATGAAAGGCGATTGCAAGTCTTATGACTTGAGGAAAGTCCGAGCTCCATAGGGCAGGATGCCGGCTAACGGCCGGCGTGGGTGACCATAGGGAATAGTGCCACAGAAAAGTAAACCGCCACCTTCGGGTGGTAAGGGTGGAACGGTCGCGGTAAGAGCGCACCAGGTACATGGTAACATGTATGCTCGGTAAACCCCATCCGGAGCAAGGCCGAATAGGAAAGGGTTAAGGGTTGCCCGCCTACCTTTCGGGTTGTGCCGCTTGAGCGTATAGGCAACTATGCGCCTAGAAAGATAATCGCCACTGCGAAAGCAGGACAGAACTCGGCTTATTGATTGCTTGCTCAAAACCGCTCTTTGGAGCGGTTTTGTTATTGTAGGAGGTATCGTTATGAAATTAGAATCCATTAAAACCTATGAAGATTTTAAAGCTGTTGTGAAAGGTGATGACGAAATCGTATTAGCCTGTTTCACCGCAGAATGGTGTGAGCCATGCAAGGCAATGAAAGAAGAATTAGATGTGTTATACGATGAACTACAAGGTGTAGCACGTATGATTGCTATTGATATTGATGCAGCTAAAGAGATTGCTTTAAAGGAAGACGTGCAAGGCGCACCAACAATTATCTGCTATAAAAAAGGAAAAGAAAAAGACCGCATAGGAGGTTATAAGAAAGCAGCCTCTGTGCGTAAGTTATTGAAACTATAAATAGAGGATATAAAAATATTTTTACAAATTTGTGATTAATATTCTATAGAAGGAATATCTTTCATGATATACTATAGGTAGTATATTAATTTGTATAGACGCTATAAAGTTATTGCAAGAAAGGGGCTTTTTTGTGAAAGATAAGTTAAATAGTCTTTGGAACTTATTCCAAGAACGTAAATTAAGCCGACGTACATTTATGAAATCCTGTGTAGCATTAACAGCTATTTTAGGATTACCACCAGCACTGACGAATAAAGTCGTGGCAGCAGCAGAGGCAAAAGAATTACCGACGGTAATTTGGCTGCATGGTCATGAATGTACAGGATGTGACGAATCCTTTATTCGTTCTACATCACCTTTCGCATCTGATGTGATTTTAAACATGATTGCCTTAGAGTATGATGACACATTGGCAGCTGCATCGGGCGAACCATTTGAACATCATTTACATCACTTATTAGAAACTAAAAGCGGAAAATATGTGTTAGCCGTTGAAGGTGGTGTTCCATTAGATGAAAATGGATCCTATTGCCAAGTTGGTGGACGTCCATTTGTAGATGTATTGAAAGAATGCGCTGAAGGTGCTGCTTTTATCATTGAATATGGATCTTGTGCGGCATGGGGTGGTATTCAAGCTGCGAAACCGAATCCAACAAATTCAGTATCTGTTTCCTCTATCGTAAAAGGCAAAAAAATCATTAAAGTACCTGGTTGTCCTCCTATTCCAGAGGTAATGACAGGTGTCATCATGCATTATGCTTTGTTTGGTGAAATCCCGCCTCTTGATCTAGAAGGAAGACCAAAACAATTCTACGGTAATCGTATTCATGACACTTGTTATCGTCGTCCTTTCTTTGATTCTGGTTTGTTTGTGGAACACTTCGATGATGATGCGTCCAAAGCAGGTTGGTGCCTATACAAAGTAGGTTGTCGTGGACCAGAAACATATAACTCTTGTGGCAACTTGCGTTGGTGGAATGGTTTATCCTATCCAATTCAGTCTGGTCATGGTTGTATTGGTTGCTCTGAAAAAGGGTTCTGGGATAATGACAACTTTTACCAACGATTGCCACATATTCATACACCAAATACCATCACCGATGTGGATACATTAGGAACGGTGGCTGGGTTCGGTGCATTTGGCGCTGTTATTGCCCATGGTGGTATTACACTAGCTAAACATAAATATGATTCTATTCAAGAAGAGAAAAAATATTTAGCAGAACAAGAAGCAAAACAAAAAGAAGCTGAAGAGAAAGGTAGTGACCAATAATGAAACGAGTTGTAGTGGATCCAGTGACCCGTATTGAAGGTCACTTGCGTGTAGAAGTTAGTGTTGATGAAGCAACAGGCCAAGTCCAAGATGCCCTATCTAGTGGTACAGCTTGGCGTGGTATTGAATTAGTAGCTAAAAATCGTGATCCTCGTGATGTATGGGCTTTTGTACAACGTATTTGTGGCGTATGTACATCCACTCATGCTTTGGCATCACTTCGTGCTGTAGAGGATGCATTGGGCATTCAAATCCCTAAGAATGCAAACTATATTCGAAATATTATGCATAGTTGTTTAGATACACACGATCATCTTGTGCATTTCTATCACTTGCATGCTCTTGACTGGGTCAGCCCAGTGGAAGCCTTGAAAGCAGATCCTAAGAAAACAGCAGAATTACAACAACAAGTCTTAGACACATACAATGTGAGTGGATTACAACCAAAGGATTTGGAATCTTCCACATCTGCGTACCCTAAGGAGTTTCCTAAAGGAAATGCTACCTATTATGCAGCGATTCAAACAAAAGTGAAAAAAATTGTAGAAAGTGGACAATTAGGGATTTTC
>CAUSMY010000120.1:0-4899 GCA_963533015.1 uncultured Veillonella sp. | reverse complement strand
ATTTCTTTCAAAATTTGAGCCCCGATGAAAGCCTCTCGTTCCGTCAACTGTAGATTGCCAAAATAGTTCACCGCTTCACTAATCGTGAGCTGTGTCACTTCATCTATATTTTTATCCCCTACACGGATGGCAAGGGATTCCGGTTTCAAACGAGCGCCCTTACAAGCTGTACATGGTTTGATAGACATATAGGATTCGAACTCTTCACGCATGCTATCCGTAGTAGCCTCTGCATGACGGCGTTTCACCATTGGCAAAATACCTTCATATTCGGTGTGGAATGTTTTCACCTCTCCACGCATATTTTCGTAGTCGAAAGTCACTTTCTCAGTACTACCATACATGACTTCTTTTTGTAAGTCCTTAGGAAGTTCTTCGAAATTAGCATCTAATGTATACCCATGCGCTTTCAACAAACCTTCTAATTGTCTCATGAACCACGCATTAGGATTAGAACTCAACGGTGCTACTCCACCATCTATAAAGGACACCGTTGGATCTGGAATCACTCTGTCCTCATCTACCTCCATCGTGCTACCTAAACCCAAACAAGATGGACAGGCCCCAAAGGGACTGTTGAAGGAAAACATACGAGGTTCAATTTCCGGCAAGGAAATATGACCGTTTGGACAGGTAAAATGAACACTGAATTGATGGGCTGGGCCGTCAACCTCTTGAATGATGACAAATCCTTCTCCATGATGAATGGCCGTTTCTAAGGAATCCGTTAAGCGACTTTCTAAGCCTTCCTTAATCACCAGACGGTCTACAACAATTTCAATATTGTGTTTCTTATTTTTATCTAAGTTGATTTCGTCATCAAAGGTATGTATCTCTCCATTGATGCGAACGCGAGCAAATCCATTTTTACGAATTTGTTCCAACACTTTTTCATGGCGCCCTTTTTTGCCCCGTACTACTGGAGCCATCACCATAATTTTAGTGCGTTCTGGTAATTTCATGACCAAATCTGTAATTTGCTCTATCGTCTGTTGGGCAATCTCTTCTCCACAAGTAGGGCAGTAAGCTCGACCAATACGAGCAAATAATAATCGCAAATAGTCATAAATTTCTGTCACCGTTCCCACCGTAGACCGAGGGTTACGGCTTGTTGTCTTTTGATCAATGGAGATAGCCGGTGAAAGCCCCTCAATGTAATCTACATCAGGTTTATCCATTTGCCCCAAAAACTGGCGAGCATAGGCAGATAAAGACTCCACATATCTCCGCTGTCCTTCTGCATAAATCGTATCAAAGGCTAAGGATGACTTACCGGATCCACTTAAGCCTGTTAATACGATGAATTGATTTCTTGGTAAAGCCACGTCAATATTCTTCAAATTATGTTGACGAGCTCCTTTTATAATTAATTGATCTTTCAAAATAACTCCTATTCTTCATTCATGTCTGACCACAATTGGCGCAATCTGCCCAATTCATCACGCAACTCTGCTGCTCGTTCAAATTCTAATTGTTTTGCTGCGGCTTTCATGAGGCGTGTGGTCTCTTCAATGGCATTGAACACATCTTCTTTCGTTTCGTATTGCGAATTCGTTGAAAGTGACTGCACTGTTTCTGCCACCACCTCTGTCGGCGCTGTACTATCATACACCACAGGAGTATCGGATTTAGACTTGCGACCTTTTTTAGAATCAGCAACTTCCCCTTCAACTTTAGTCAATTCAATTAAATCTTTCACTTCCTTGCGCACTGTGCGTGGTGTAATACCATGCTCTGTGTTGTAGGACTCTTGCAAAGCACGACGACGTTCTGTTTCATCCATGGCGCGTTGCATAGAGCCTGTAATACGGTCCGCATACATAATAACTTTCCCTTTTTCATTACGAGCCGCACGGCCTATGGTCTGAATCAAGGATGTATCACTACGCAAGAAACCTTCCTTATCTGCATCTAGGATAGCCACTAAGGATACTTCTGGCATATCTAAACCTTCCCGTAATAAGTTAATCCCTACAAGAACGTCAAAAACACCAGCCCGCAAATCACGAATGATATCAGCCCGCTCAATAGTGGCAATATCTGAATGTAAATAGCGCACTCGAATGCCCATCTCTTTTAGATAGTTCGTTAAATCCTCTGCCATTTTCTTCGTTAATGTTGTTACCAACACCCGTTCATCCGACTTCGCGCGATCTTTAATTTCCCCTAATAAATCATCCATCTGCCCTTTAATAGGCCGAATCTCAATAATGGGATCTAGTAAGCCAGTAGGCCGTATAATCTGTTCTGCCACATTGGTTTGTACTTCCATTTCATAGGGACCTGGTGTCGCAGATACATAGACGATTTGGTTGATTCTCTCCACAAACTCTTCAAATTTTAAAGGTCGATTATCCGCTGCCGACGGCAAACGGAATCCGTAGTCAATCAAATTATGTTTCCTAGCTTGGTCACCATTATACATAGCACGAATTTGTGGCAAGGTCACATGAGACTCGTCGATGATAATTAAAAAATCGTCTCGATGAGAGTCATTGGTGCTTCCCCAGGTTGGCGATTGGACAAGAGGCGCGAGTAGTTTTCAATGCCTGAGCAATAGCCCATTTCCTGCATCATTTCAATGTCATAGCGAGTACGCTGTTCCAACCGTTGCGCTTCTAAGAGGCGGCCGTTTTCATTAAAGTATGCCAAACGCTCTGCCAATTCTGTCTCGATACGGCCGATGGCAAGGTCTAACTTTTCCTTCGTCGTTACATAGTGAGAGGCTGGGTAGATGGCCACGTGTTTACGCTCTACCATCACATCCCCAGTAAGCACATCGATTTCCACTAAGCGGTCGATTTCATCGCCGAACATTTCTACTCGAATGGCTCTTTCACTAGTACCGGCAGGAAAAATTTCCAACGTATCTCCTTGTACTCGGAAAGTACCCCTCACGAAATTCATGTCATTTCGAGTGTATTGGATAGATACCAATTTACGAAGTATATCATCACGGCTATATTCTTGACCTTGTCGCAAGGATACACAGAGCGTACTATAGTCCTCTGGGTCCCCTAAGCCGTATATACAGCTAACGGATGCGACAATTATCACATCTCTACGTTCAAATAAATTCATTGTCGCAGAGTGACGCAGTTTATCAATTTCTTCATTGATGGATGCATCTTTTTCAATATATGTATCGGTAGAGGCAATGTATGCCTCTGGTTGGTAATAATCGTAATAGGACACGAAATATTCTACTGCATTCTTAGGGAAAAAGCTTTTGAACTCACTAGCCAACTGGGCAGCCAATGTTTTATTGTGAGCAATGATCAAGGTCGGCTTTTGCACGGCCTCGATGAGTTTCGCCATAGTATATGTTTTTCCCGTACCTGTAGCACCTAGTAATACCTGTGCCCATTCCCCTCGTTCGATGCCCTCCGCCAAGGACTGGATGGCTTTCGGTTGGTCTCCCATGGGGGAGTACGGTGCTTCTACTTGAAAGGGTATGCCTTCTTCAGGAAAATGATGCAATCCGCTCATAGTCACTCCTTATATTCTCTATCTGTAAACAAGTAACATTCACTTGTATCTATATCTAGTAACTTCTATATTATATCACGAATACAGAAAATATTATATCGTATTGTCGATACAATAGTATACTAGAATCACATGCAATGTCTCCACTCCTGCTGGATATTGTGACATTATATTGATCTCTCATCAAATAATACAATATACCTGAATATAAATAGATGATTACATAAGGATAAGATATAACCAGTAACAGTAGATAAAAAGAAAAAAGCTGAATACAAGATTCAACTTTTCTCCATTATTTATATAGTTTATCCCTTGCCACGAATGCGACGCAATTCTTCTTCTGTAATAGGTGTATCTCCTTGCAAGGTTTGTGTCGCTGTGTCATCTCCTTCTAACATTTCGATGAAGATAGCAATCCCTTTGTCAGATAAATAATGACTTTCATCACTATGCTCAGATTCTAATGTATGTTGGATATTAGCTGCAATGGAATGTACATAGTCCCATTGCTCTTTGGTATACTGTTCAATACGTTGCGCAATTTCCTTCCAATTACTCAACAGTAATCTTGTAAGCGGTCTGTATAAATCACCGCCTACAAATTCCATAATATCTACAGCACATTCAATGCTATCCGCATCAACACCATAGCCATTCATCTCATTTTGTTCAACCACATACTCATATAACTTCTTTCTTGTCATGGTCATTTATTCTCCCTTATCGAATAGGGCATTAGCAAATTCTTTTGCATTGAAAGGACGTAAATCATCCATTTTTTCCCCTACACCAATCCAACGCACTGGAACGCCTAACTCTTCTTTGATAGAGATCACGACACCACCCTTAGCTGTGCCATCTAATTTTGTTACCACAATACCCGTTACAGGTACTGCTTCACCAAATAACTTTGCTTGGTTAACAGCATTTTGGCCTGTTGTGCCATCTAACACTAATAACGTTTGATGTGGTGCACCAGGAATTTGTTTGTCCGCTACACGACCAATTTTTTTCAATTCTTCCATCAAGTTAATTTTCGTATGCAAACGACCAGCCGTATCTACAATCACCAGATCAGCTTCTTTCGCAATCGCCGATGCACAGGCATCAAACACAACGGCTGCTGGGTCAGCACCTTCTTTATGTTTTACAATCGATACACCTACCCGATCTGCCCAAATAGATAATTGTTCAGATGCGGCTGCACGGAATGTATCACCGGCAGCAATAATCACTTTTTTACCTTGCTCAGCATAGTAATGGGCTAGTTTTGCGATTGTCGTTGTTTTACCAACACCATTCACGCCTACAACCAAAATCACTTCTGGTTTATGTAGTTCCAAGGCTTCTTCTTGAGCACCTAGCATTTCCGTAATACGCTCTTCCATGAAAGGCATAACTTCCTTA
>CAUSMY010000119.1:0-4904 GCA_963533015.1 uncultured Veillonella sp. | reverse complement strand
CAATAATAGAAAATTATGTAGCAATGACGAGGGCAGCTACAAGTAGGAAATGTTTAATCATAGAAAATAAAGATGTAGACATACTACCTCCCAAAATAAACTTACATAGTGTATTATACTAGTAACCATACATTTTAAACTTACATTTATAACTTTTAATTATATCATTATAATATCCAATTGTCTATAGGTGCAAAGGGCTATTGTCTCTTAAAAGGACATGGTGTATAATGGTAACAATTCAGTTATATCAATAGATATAGTATGGTATGTTGCATGAAAAATATAGAAGTATATAATTTTTGCATATATCTATGTTTTTATTGCAAGTGTCATGGTGGAGACACCAGAAAGGAGTTCTATGTTAGGAGCAATCATTGGAGATATGGCGGGCTCTATCTATGAGTTCGATAATATCAAATGTCGAGAGTTCGAGTTTTTGTCAGACCGCTGTGAGCCTACAGATGATTCAATTTTAACATGTGCTATTGCACGGGCTTTAATTGATGTAAAAGGAAGAGGGACACAGTTACAACGAGCGACAGTATATCGTATGAAAGAATATTTTCTTTCTAATCCATTACCGATGGGAGGGTTTGGAGCTAAATTTTTTCAGTGGGGATTATCTGATGTGACAGAACCCTATGGTAGCTGGGGTAATGGGGCGGCTATGCGAATAAGTTCTGTAGCGTATGTGGCAAACACAGAAGAAGAGGTCAAGTTACTGAGCCGTATTGTCACAGGTACGACCCACAATGATCCGGAAGGATTAAAAGGGGGAGAAGTGACGGCGTTAGCTGTGTTCAAAGCACTGCATGGAGCTACGAAAGAGGAAATCCAAAAGATGGTAAAATCATACTATCCTAGCGAGTACAGCGTGGAAGAACTGCACAAGACGTATACGTTTGAACCAAGCTGTCAGAAAACTGTGCCAGAAGGAATGCAGTGCTTTTTTGAAAGCGAAGATTATGAATCTGCTGTCCGCAATGTGATGTACATCGGAGGTGACTGCGATACATTAGGTGCCATTGTCGGTGCTGTGGCAGGGGCATACTATGGAGTCCCAGAATGGATACAAGAAAAAGCCTTATCAATGATGCCAGACTACATGGTGGAAGACTATGAAGACTTCAAAGCTATGTATATGGACAAAGAAAAAACCCTCTAAAGCTAGCGCTGGACACGCATATTGCCTTTGAGGGTATGATACAAGGGGCCGGAATCCCCTATGCAATTGTATTGTACCATGTGAAAGGCAATGACGATAGAGAAAAAATAGAATATGATAAAAATATTGGGGACTGCTCTTGTGCGAGTAGTCCCCATATTTATTGTTGACGCAAAAAAAGAACCTGCCCAACGGCAGGTTCTTTTTAGGATGATGATGTACGCCCATACAAAATCATGACAACTATATCAACACTTTGAGTGCTAATACCATAATGGTAAGTTCACTTGGCCATGATAAGGCGATCATCAATATGTGACGTATCCCATACAGCGCATATCGTAGTAATAAAAAATCCTTTTTCTTGTATTTTGGAGTATCAGAAAAAGGCCTTTGATTCTCCTCCCTATCTCTCGTAGGTCAAGTGGTGAATGATGAATAGGCAGTTCTCCTGACTCAGCTTCGACGCGCCTCCAGCCTTCCCAGTTTCCCAGTGACATAATTTGGATTTGCTCTGCTTTACAGTGGCGGGACCGTGCCAGACTTTAACTGGCTTCTCTATTATGCTTTCGCACCTATTCCCGAATGTTTGATTGTATGTGTGTATTGTACTCTTTTGGTTTTTCAATGTCAAGAATAAGATGAAACATATGATTATTTTGTAAGAGTAGGGTCTAATCTGTGACATTTATTACAAAATGTAATGCTTGAGGTGGTGGTGTGTCGTTCTACAAGAACGGGTATCATACTTAAAAGGTGCTTTCAAGGATTCAAGAGGTTACGACAATATCAATAAAAAAGGACTGCAGTACTATACAAATGTATAATACTACAGTCCTAGCGTACGATTGATATTGATTGTATTCTAATATCATAGCGGCACTGTATAGTTAGACGATGTAAATTGCAAAAGCAATCACCAATATAATTATCAGTAGGCAACCGCAACCTATTGCAGAAGAAGCTTCCTCAGGGATCTCTGTATCTACTGGATTAGGATTGTTAGCAGGGGCAGGTAATAAATTATAATTACATTTAGGACAATTGGTCCAAGCTTTTCTCATATGGTGACCACAATAGGGACAAACAGGAGTATAAGGAATAGAGCTATTGTCACTATATCGGTGATACGATGTGTAAGATAGACCGCTTCCAGGAAGGCCTACCGTTGTTCTTACGCCGTCTTTCCCCAAGGTGATTTTAACACCTCGTGGTCCTATACTAGTACTTACGCCTTTCTTTCCAAAGTTGAGGCGAATACCAGGTGCAATTTTTAACGTTCTTCTAAACCGGAATCCCATACGCTTACCACTTTGTTAACATGTACAAGTTGGAGAGGTAGTACCATCATTACATTTCACAGAGCCATTAGCATTACAACCGGCCACACCGCCATGATGAGAACAACAGCCTCGTTTGGCGATCATAGTACCAATTGTAGTAGGTTGATCAAAGGCGGATAATACGCCTAGGTTAGATTGAAAGCCTAAGAATAGAGCCATAATTGTCAAGATACATAATTTTCTCATTGTAAAGACCTCCTTGTTGTCAGATGATTGTCTGAGAGAATATCCCAACCATCTTTTAATACATATACATTTTCATACCCTTCGCGATCCATGATTTCGGCTAAGGCTATGGAATGTTCATCGTGAGGACAGGAACAAAATACGATGTATTTTTTCTGTTTGTCAGATGTTTTTAGGAAATTGTTGATAGTGAGTAAGTTTTGGGGGTTGATCCATATAGCTCCTACCATATCTTCGCCTAACAGTTCTTTAGCATGAGCGCTGCGAATATCTATATAAGTGGCTGACATATCTAAGGTAGTGGTCGTTTGATAGGCGTGGCTTGTGATGGAACAACAGACGGCCAAAACAAATAAAAGGAATAATTTTTTCAAAGGAAATCTCCTGCTTTCAAAATGACGCTAAGATGTTAGAGATGTAGGTGTACACCGTTTGAAATTCATACTACTTATAGTATAGTACGTTATGAGATATGTGACAATCCTTAACCCACCCTTTTCTTGCTAAATGGATAGCATTAATTTATAATGAATGAAGATAATACAATATATTGTGAAACATAAAGGATGAAAGAATGAAGTATACAAGTACGCGTAGTCATGAAACGGTGAGAGAAACATTCGCATTGCTCAATGGATTGGCAAGTGATGGCGGTTTATATGTGCCGGCGGAGTTTCCGGAACAATGTTTGTCTTACCGCGATGTGGCAGATAAAAGCTATGAAGAAATTGCACTGGTTGTGTTGAGTAAGTTATTTACTACTTTCACAGAAGCAGAATTAGAGACCATGATTCGCAGTGCTTACAATACAGTGAACTTTGATACGCCGGACATGGCGCCTATGCACTCTTTGTTGGAACGAGTGTCTGTGTTGGAGTTGTTCCACGGTCGCACCCAAGCTTTTAAAGACATGGCATTATCCTTGTTCCCATACTTGTTGGTGGCAGCAAAGGAAGCGGAAAAAGAAACCAAAGAAGTGTTGATTTTGACAGCTACCTCTGGCGATACAGGAAAAGCGGCTTTAGAGGGGTTCAAAGATGTGCCGGGAACGCATATTCAAGTGTTCTTCCCTACAGACGGCGTTAGCCCTATGCAACAAGAGCAAATGCAAAAGCAAGAAGGGGCGAATGTCAATGTAACAGCCATCGAAGGCAACTTTGATGATGCGCAACAATTCTTGAAACGTCTCTTTGTGGATGCTGATGTTGCGAAGGAAGTAGCAGAGAAAGGTGTGAAATTCTCCTCTGCAAACTCCATCAATATTGGTCGTTTAGCGCCACAAGTGGTGTACTATGTAGCGGCCTATGCGGAGTTAGTAAATACAGGCGCTATCCATGAAGATGAAGCGTTCAATGTAGTGGTACCAACAGGTAACTTCGGCAATATTTTGGCGGCTTACTATGCAAAACGCATGGGTATTCCTGTGGGCAAATTGATTTGTGCATCCAACCAAAACAATGTGCTGGCAGACTTCTTCAGCACTGGTACATACGATATGAATCGCCCATTTTATACGACCATCTCTCCATCCATGGATATTTTAGAAAGTTCTAACTTTGAACGTTTTATCTATTATGTGAGCGGTGAAAATGCAGAATTGACAGCACAGCGCATGAAAGCGTTGAAAGCAGAGGGCAAGTTCTCTGTCACTCCAGAAGAACTACAAGCGGTGCAAAAAGAATTTGCAGGAGCCTATGTAGATGATGAAATGACGAAAGCTGTCATCGAGCAAGTATACAACTCTTATGGATATGTGATGGATCCGCACACTGCGGTGGCTATGGGTGCTTACATGAAAGAGTTGGAAGCCCATCCCGAAGATGGACATCGTCATACGGTGATTGCCTCCACGGCACATCCATTCAAATTCCCAACACCGATTTGCGAAGCTTTGGATATTAAAGTAGGGGCAAGTCCTTATGAAAGTTTAGATAATATTTCGGCTGTCACAGGCGTAGGGTACCCAAAACAATTGGCAGAGTTACAACATAAGCCATTGCGTTTCACTAAGGTGATTCCAAAAGAATCTATGAAAGAAGAAATTATATCCTTTGTGGATACTTTCAAACAATAGGTGACCTATGGTACAAGCATTTTTCTTTTCCCTTATGTCATCCTTTGCATTTAGTATCATGAATTTATTCATGAAACTTCTAGGCGATGGTATGCCAGCGGCAAAGGGGACATTTTTCAGAGGGCTCCTAGGC
>CAUSMY010000118.1:0-4952 GCA_963533015.1 uncultured Veillonella sp. | reverse complement strand
TTCAATTGTGGTGCTTGCAAGAGCTCCACCGTTATACATTGTTGTTGAAATATCATAATTTCTAGGTTTAAGAATGGTTATTTCATTATCAACCATGTATAAGCCACCGCCAACATTTGATTTTGTCTGAACTTTCTCTTCTACTAATGTTTTTAGCAACAAATTCTTAGGAACGATTGGTTCCGCATAGTTAATCACTTCGCCAGATCGTTCACGCATTTCTTTACTTAAAATGAACCAAATTTCATAGAGATTTTCGTTCAAATCCACACCAACAGTACCACGCCCAAAAGTGGCATCAAGCATTTCTTGAAGTTTCTCCACAGTATAAGGTCGTGTACCAGCTAATAGCCGTAATATTCGATTACGTCTATCTTCAATAGTGTCAGTATCTTGGGGTAATACTTCAAATATCCATTCCCAATGCGATAATCCGAGCTCACCCATAGTCGGGATGAACTGATTGTCTAACAAATCAGCCATAATTTCCCACAACATGATGAATTCAGGATTCTCTACACGCATGATTTCTTGCATGTCACTGCTATCACGACTAACAGGTGGTAGGAATTGTGATATATCAATATCGTTACGTCTATATTCCATCTTAACCACCTATGTTAACGTTAACTGGCCAACGGTTGGGATTTGATGTGCTTCAAGTAATAGCTTATCGCTTCTACCATTGATTGTGACGGAATCAACATCAATGACATTCGGAAGTTTCAATATTTCAGCCACGATATAAGCAGTTCGGACTGTGTCACGACCTCTATCGTCATTCTCTCCCCAACCTTTACGAATACTTAGCAAATAGGACTCTATCGCCTTGGTGGCAATTGGTTGTAAGTCTTGTGAAGTACGCCCACCGCTCAATGTTACTCTTGCTGTAATCGTGAGTGGTGTTGATTCTGCACTGACTACGGTTACAGTGTGGCCTATCGGAGCAATGCCATAGCCTTTACCTTGGGGCACTGGGTCGATTTTATTTTGAACCATTTTAATGAGTTCAGAATCTGCTGCCCCGTGTTCACTGTTAGTAATAACTAGCTTAACAGTACCACCACCATTCCAACAGCGATATACTTTCACGCCACCAACTCCAGGAATAGCAAGCACCTTTTCTTTGTAATCAGCACCATTACCACCATAGGCTTTAGATTTCAAGGCCTCAAAATATCTCTTACGGAACACTTCGGGGTCTTCTTCATCTTCACCAGGAGTTATAATTTTTACGATTTCAGCGCTTGTAAGCCCATTTACAGGAACTACAGGGGTAATGTATCCAATGCACCCATTTGCACCACGTCCACGGCTCTCACAGCGCAATTTATACCTATGATTGGTATCGTCAATTAGTTCATCAACGATGAAGTTATACTCTTCATAATTAAAGCGACTTCCTAGCGGTACTGGAGCGTTAAACTTGCCCTCTACCTCTGCAAAAGTCGCTTCTTCTGGATATATGTTGAACTCGGAGGCTCGTAATTTTAAGAACTCACGGCTCGCCGTTTTAGCGAACGTCTCTTTTAAAATCACATCGGCCATGATATAGAGTTCAGCAAGTTCGATAGATGCTGGAGCCGTTGCATCATAAATGATTGACCCCTCACGCCTATCGAATGCATGATTGACTCTACCGAGCATGCGCTGCTCGATTTTGTCGGCTGTCATGTGTTCATACAACGTTAATCAGCTCCTTTCTTAAATCGGTAATCGTACCATAGATAGTATCTACACTAAAGGTTGTGAATACATCGCCTTGATTGTGTCCAAACTCAAATCCATATACGTCTTTTATACGATCGTCTGCAAGCAACGCCTCTGATATTCGTCGCTGTAACTCTGCGTACACGTATGGTATTGGTTGACCAAATAGGTCTTGCAGCTCAATCCCATAATTCCAACTGTAAATAATATATTCATACCGTTCAGTGTTAATAATCTTGTAGATAGCTTGTTTCATTGCTTCTAATTCATCTGTAAACCCTCTGATTTGACTGTCTTTAGCATAATCAAGGAAATACGTGTAACTAGGTTGATGAGCAATCGTAACGTCAGCTATCGTTTCGTTAGGAGTTAATCTATCGCTCATTTAGTCGTGCACCCCCTATTTGGATTATACCAACGGTCAAGCACGATATAGCGCTGTCCGCCACTTTCTTGGATTAGAATTGCCTTATCCCCTACCTTGAGTGAGTTATGGATAAGGAATTTTTTTCTGCCAACATAATCATGATTGTGACTAGCAAATTCAGCGTATCCACCGCCACCGCCTCTATTCTCTGTGACGTGGTCAACACTAATCTCTGCCGTCCAATCCGTGGTATTCTTAGTGAACACTAGATTACTTTCAGGGATAATAATCTTAGGGTCAACTTGAATTTGATAGGGGCTAGTACTAATAACTTCCCCTATCACGATATCACTCATGACGTAGGCATTCATGGTGTCAGTGACTAGCGTTTTAAAAGTATCAACCAGCTTATTAAAATCATTTTCCATGCTATGTCATCCTTATTATCTTAGTAGGTGCTGAACCGTTTTGCCATGCATAATTAACATCGCCATACTTCATAGCATAACCACGGCTCGAACTGTTGCCAAAACAACCACCCGCACCATCAGCAATAACAATATGGTTATTATCGCCATAAATAAGTAGGTCACCTTTATTCGCATAGCCTTTATACGATTCAACTTTATATCCTTTAGCTCGTAATGAGCTTTCAATTGTATCTACATCGGATACACCCTTATTAGCTAGCTCCTTTAAGTCGCTGTTATAATGCGATCCTACGTTAACGACTGTGTCAGCACACCCAAGTTGTCCAAACTTTGATACACGCCCTTGATTCGATTGAAATGCTGAGTCAACTTGACTAGGGTTAGCACCAGTTCCACCTTGGCCACTACCATGATGTCCATGTTGAGATTTTTTCTTTTCTTGTTCTTCTTTAATCTTCGCCACCGCCTTCGCATCTTCATCTTTAGCGACCTCGTACTTGGCTGGGTCGCCTTGATAATATACATCTAGGTCCATTGAGTGATATCCGTGTTTAAACGTGTGTGTCACCGCTTCTACCATAACATAGTTGTTGATTTCAATATCTCCAAGATTCTTCTTGAGATATAGCATGGTACCACCACGTACTCTGGTATCACCAATGACGTTTTTGAGTCTAATTTCACGAGTTTTGCGGTTCTTCAAGGTCATGATTCGCTTAGCCCTATCGACTGCATTTGTAACCTTATCATCTGGCATCATCAAGTATTGTAATCGCCCCCATTTTTTAATGTTTTCATCATCCTTTAAAATGGCGGTAGTTACTAACTTCTTCTTATCTCCATCTGGCACGTTACGCACAACCTTCACCTGGTTGAATGTATCTTTATCAATTGACGTTTTATAGTTGATATTTTCCATTATGTCATCATCAATATAGATGTCTGTTTTCATGGCCTCAAGAGATTTAAGCATCAATTTCCCTTGATAGTCAAATAAATGGTACATATCATGCTTAGGCGTGTTAATAATCGTTTGGTCCAAGGCATACATAATGATGTCTATCAGTGTTTTATTCTTCTCTACACGCATTGGAGTAGCTGGAATAACGTACTGCGTATTGTCGAGTTCGCCTATTTGTAATCCAAAATCTGTGGCTATCATTTTAACCAAATCTGTGGCCGTGATACCTCCATATACATAGCAATCCTTATTCTTTAGATATCGCAATTGGTCATAAGCGCTAACACTAATCACATCTGTTTTGTCTCTGGATTTTTCAAATACATTCCCAACAAATACAATATCATCATTGAGTTTAAATTGAACCGCATTACCTTCCTCGAACTGCAAGACATTGTCTTTCAATACCTTGAACGTCATCTTAGATGGTATTCCGTTGATGCCTCGTGTGACTTGCACGCCGTCTAATGGGTCAATGATATATTGATCATCGCCATTTCTAATCATGACTTGATAATTGTAAGATTGTGGCATTGAATTTTGAGTAATCATAGTCCACTTTCCTTTTTTAGCAAGATAGCTTGCCCTACTGCTAACACACCTGGCACTGCAATTTTATTTAAAGCTGCAATGGCAAATAGATTATTAGTATTGCCAAGTTCACGTTTAATGAGTTGTTGCAAAGTCATTTTCTTGTTAACTTTAGCATTCTTATTTGGAACTTTGTCACTAGGTCTATTTTTTGATACAGTTCCAGTAGGATTTCCTTTTTCGTCCGTCTCAACCTTTAATTTCTTTGAACCCCAATCTTTCCATTGCTTGAGTTTGAGTGATACCTCGCAATCAATACCAAGTGCATGTGATTCTTCAATGGTGTAATCTTCAAGTGTCACTTTAGTATTCGTCATACTAAGCATATCCCCTCGTTGGCTCATGCGTACTACGATGAACCGAATAGGTTTTTTCTCTTTTTTAAAACGTTCAAACGTATCCAAGTAATAGTTAGCTTGCTTTGATTTCATCAGAAGAGATTGGTTAAATGGGTAGTCATTGTTAGGTAACAAGATTCTAAATGACCAATCTGTAAGCCCTGCTGGCTTAACAACATTAACCTCGCCTAAACCTAGCAAGTTAACTACCTCATTTTTCCCGTGAATCGTCGTAGTCATGGATGGTGGCGGTATAGGAATTTGTACTTTGTCCAAATAGAAATAATACATCTATGTAGTCACCCCTTCCCGATTCATGCCTACTGCGCTACGAATGCCATCTAACAACTTAGATGTAACGCCGTCTAAGTCCATATCATTAGAAATTTGATTGTCCATATCCACATTCACGATGATGTGAGATTGGTTGAATTGGTTAAGTGCCGATTGAACCGCACTTTCACGTAATTCCTTAATTTCATCTGCCGTCATCTCTACAGCATCTGCCACACGTTTTGTATTGTGAGCAGTTTCACGCCCCGCCTTAGAATCTT
>CAUSMY010000117.1:0-5035 GCA_963533015.1 uncultured Veillonella sp. | reverse complement strand
TGACATGTTAGTAGGGGTTGTGAAATGCGATGAGCGGGTACGTATTTTTGCCTATACTAAGAATGAGTTGGGGTACTACGATGAAATTTCTGCGGTGATGTCAAAAAACTTCCCTGACTATGCCTATACATTGGCAGTAGTAGATGATCCTGACTGGGAACTGTATTTTCAGGCACTGTATCCTGATAGATATGAATACCAAAGTATTATGAATATGCGACTCATTGAAGATATTAAAAGTGATGGTGATAGTATGGTGCCGAGAGTACTCGAACATTGCCTACTCTTTAAAACAGAAGAAAATGGGGAAGCCTTTTTAGCCAAAGTAATGGAAGCCAGTTTTATAAAACTTTCATCAGAAGATCTGAGCAACAATGAGGATATAGATAAGGAATATCCATATGTACTTGTCATTGGTAGGGAAGATGCTTTTGAAAATATCGATGAAATTGTCTGGTATCTTATGGATTTGGCAGAAGAGTTTGACGGGGAATATAGTGGCTGGGGATGCCATATTGTGAGGTAATCTATTGTCACAAATGTTTGACTACTGTAGAGATATTGTCATGAAAGTATAGCTATTTCCTTGTAAAATCCTAAAATAAAGTATATAATAGACTGTCGTAGTACGATTTGTACAAATATTAGGAATACCCTACTTAAGTAGATAAAGGAGTATAGAATGATTCGTGAAAATCTTCGCAATGTGGCGATTATCGCCCACGTTGACCATGGTAAAACAACGTTGGTAGACGCATTGCTTAAACAAAGCCATATTTTCCGTGATAATGAAAAGGTTGCTGAACGTGTAATGGACTCTAACGACTTAGAACGTGAAAGAGGGATTACGATCCTTTCCAAAAACACAGCCGTTATGCATAATGATGTAAAAATTAACATCGTGGACACACCGGGCCATGCTGACTTCGGTGGTGAAGTAGAACGTGTATTGAACATGGTTGACGGCGTATTGTTATTGGTGGATTCTTTTGAAGGCCCAATGCCGCAAACAAAATACGTATTGCGCAAAGCGTTGGAACAAGGTTTGAAACCAATCGTTGTTATTAATAAAATTGACCGTCCAGACCAACGTGTTCATGAAGTAGAAGACGAAGTATTAGAATTGTTCATGGAACTCGAAGCAGACGACGATCAATTGGACTTCCCAGTGGTATACGCATCGGCTCGTGATGGCATTGCGAAAGCATCCATGGAAGATGATTCCACAGATATGACGGCATTATTTGACGTATTGATCAAAGAAATCCCTGCTCCACAAGGCGACATCGATGGTCCATTACAATTCATGGTAACGACCCTTGACTATGATGATTTCGTAGGTAAAATTGCAGTAGGTCGTATCGTTCGTGGTCGCATGAAACCAAATCAACAAGTAGTGTTGATGAATGGTGAAAGCACTCGTAAAGGTAAAATCGGCCGTGTGTACACATACAATGGTCTAAATCGTGTAGAAACAAACGAAGCAGGTATGGGTGACATCATCGCTTTCGTAGGTATCGATGACATCAACATTGGTGAAACAGTTGCGGATGCAGAAAATCCAGAAGCACTACCAACAATCTCTATCGACGAGCCAACATTATCCATGATGTTCTCCGTTAATAACTCTCCATTCGCAGGTCGTGAAGGCGACTATGTAACAAGCCGTCATTTACGTGACCGTTTGTTCAAAGAAGTAGAAACTAACGTATCCATGCGTGTAGAAGAAACAGATTCTCCAGATTCTTTCAAAGTATCTGGCCGTGGCGAATTGCATTTGGCTGTATTGATTGAAACAATGCGCCGTGAAGGTTACGAATTACAAGTGGGTAAACCTCGTGTAATTTTCAAAGACATCAATGGTCAAAAATGTGAACCATTGGAGCATTTAACAATCGACGTACCACAAGAATTTATGGGCGCCGTAATGGAAAACTTGGGCGTTCGTAAAGCTGAGTTAATTAACATGGTGGAATTAGCTGGTTACTTACGTATGGAATTCGTAGTACCTGCTCGTGGTTTGATTGGTTTTCGTGCGCAGTTCTTAACAGCTACAAAAGGTAATGGTATCATGAACCATGTATTCCATGGCTATGCACCATACAAAGGGGATATCCCAGGCCGTACACGCGGTGCTCTAGTAGCCTTCGAAGACGGTGAAACTACACCATATGGTTTGAACTCTGTACAAGACCGTGGTACTTTATTCTTGGGTGCTAACGTGCCAGTATACACAGGCCAAGTTATCGGCGAAAATGCTCGTGAAAACGACATGGACGTAAACCCTAACAAAAAGAAACATGTTACTAACATGCGTTCTAGCTCCTCTGATGAGGCAGTTCGTTTAACACCTCCACGTATTTTCAGCTTGGAACAAGCTCTAGAGTGGATCAACGATGACGAATTGGTAGAAGTAACACCAGAAAACATCCGTATGCGTAAAGCTATTTTGGATCGTTCCGCTCGTGCGAAAGCGGCGAAAGCTGGTAAATAATTACATATGCTAGACTAGGAATGGTCTATGTAGATAGGAATAGAGAAAGTAGTGGGATACCATTGCTTTCTCTATTTTGTTGTTGTTAATGCATATTGTATGGGGCATGTAAGGTTGACGGCTCTTTATTATGCTTTCCTATATAGATACTATAACCGAAATGATTAGGTGTAGATATAGCAACTATCTTGTATAACGTGTAAAATAGTAACTATATAAGTGAAAGAGATATAAGAAATTGATAGGAGACAGGATGAAAGAACTTCGTACGCTGCCGGATGGCAGCATCACTTACGAACTGCATAGAAAACGAGTGAAGAATATGAATCTTCGTATCACAGCTAGCGGTGTGGTGCGAGTGTCTGCCTCTCCTCGTGTGCCCTTAGGGATGGTTGAAGAGTTTATCTGTCGCCATCGAGCTTTCATAGAAAAGGCACTACAAAATCGAAAGGACAGAGGCGGGCATCCCATGATACCTGCCTTAGACACAGAGATGATGGTGATGGGTCAGATGTATGGAGTAGTATTGGAACAACCACATACTGTGTCTGCCTGTTTGGAAATACCTTCACAGGATAGTCAATTAGTAGGTAATCAGTTAGGCACCAACGTGTCCGATACTCTATTACAGGGCAGCTCATCAAAAAAGAAGACCATACAGGGTACTTTCTCACAAGGAAAACAATCGAGGGGGAGCGCCTCTACCTATGCGGTAACGGTGGCAGACGACATATTGCTCGTACGATATCCAAGTGACCACGAGACCCTGGATGCTAGCAAAGCAGAACGGATGTGGCTTAACTTTTGGAAACGTATAGGTCAGGACTTTATGGAAAAACTAGCACAACAAGTGTATAAGGAGTTTCAGCAAGCTGGCTATTCAGTGCCGACACCGACCTTGCGATTGCGGTACATGACAAGTCGCTGGGGCTCTTGTATGCCACTTAAAGAACAGATTACAATGAATACTAGATTGCTCTTAGGGCCTGTGAAGTTTGCTCACTATGTGATGGTCCATGAATTTGCACATTTTATCGAGCCGAATCATTCATCACGCTTTTACAAGGTCATGAGCGATGTGTTGCCGAACTGGCAGCAGGTAAAAATAGAGATGAAGGAATATTATAGATGATTAGATTTGCCTAGCATCGATGTACAAAGCAGTACATGTATCAAATAAAACAAGGCCTGTGTAATTTGCTATGCGAATTACATAGGCATTTTTAAATTTGTAATTATCCATTCATCGACAGGTGTCAAACGCTTTCACGGTACACTGAAATATGCAAATTATGATATAATAAGAAGAATGAAAGTATGTCGCGTTACGTTAGTAAGGAGGGCCCATGAGACCATTTGTACATCTGCATAGTCATAGTGAATATAGCCTCATTGATGGCATTAGTCGATTGCCACAAATGGTGAGTCGTGCGAAAGAGCTCAATATGCCTGCCCTAGCGTTAACGGACCATGGCAATATGTATGGAGCTATATATTTTTATAAAGAAGCCATGGCACAAGGCATCAAACCTATCTTAGGATGCGAAGTGTATGTCACCGAAGGCAGTCGGTTTGATCGTCCTGAAGGTAAGACCTATGAACGATTAAAGCATTTAATTCTCCTAGCGGAAACCATGGAAGGGTACGAGAATATTGTAAAAATCGTATCCAAGTCATCCACAGAAGGATTCTATCGTAAGCCTCGTGCAGACCGAGAGTTGCTGTCTACCTACAACAAAGGGATTATTGCTTTAAGTGCCTGTATTGCTGGTGAAATTCCACAACTGATTTTACAAGATAATATTGAGGGAGCTCATCGTACCTTGGAATGGTACCTAGAGACCTATGGAAAAGATAACTTTTTCTTAGAAATTCAGAACCATGGAGATCCGAAGGAGCTGCGTGTTCAAGATGTACTAGTAGAGATGGCGGACCAATATGGCGTAGGTCTAGTGTGTTCTAATGACTTTCACTATGTGTATGCAGACGATGCGGAAGCGCATGATATTAAGGTATGTATTGCTACAGGTGCAAGGCGGAATGATGTAGATCGCATGCAGTTTTTCAGTAATGAGTTTTACATGAAAAGCGGCGATGAAATGGAAGAACTCTTTGGGCATATTCCAGAAGCTTTGGATAATACGTTAAAGATTGCAGAACGTTGCCATGTAGAGTTCAATTTTGATGCGCACCATTTGCCAAAATTTGATGTACCAGAAGGGGAAACAGCACATTCCTATTTGCGTAAAGTGTGTGAGTCCTATATTCCTCAATTCTACCCAGAGGTAACACCGGTATTACAAGAGCGACTCGATTATGAGTTAGGTGTTATCAGTCGCATGGGTTTTGAAGATTATTTCCTCATCGTTTGGGACTATGTTAAATATGCTCGTGAACATGGGGTACTAGTAGGACCGGGGCGTGGTAGTGCGGCAGGTTCTGTAGTGGCCTATCTATTAGGCATTACAGGCCTAGATCCTATTAAATACGATTTGCTCTTTGAACGGTTCTTGAATCCTGAGCGGGTAAGCATGCCTGATA
>CAUSMY010000116.1:0-5128 GCA_963533015.1 uncultured Veillonella sp. | reverse complement strand
CTTTTCGATTCATACTTCCTCCTACAATATATCGTAGATATAATATCTATTATTCATTAAAATACCTTTTTTACACCGAAATAGTTGTCATGATGTTTATGTTGTCCATTCCATATCCACTGTCCTACAGCATACGTATTGTTCCATAGGCGCACATCTGATCGGACTCGATACGAGCCATGATGCAAATCGTAGAATGCACCAGAAAGAGTCACTGGTGAGCCTACCCACACATCAAGTCCTAACCCCAACTTACCATCAAAGAGACCACCTCGTAAATACACTTTGTCACGCACTTCTTTTCCATAGGTGAGATCCAAATTAGACCCATTGCCTACATTAGAAATGCCTAGCGCATACAAATTCTCATTCATCATAAGTCTCACTTCAGCATCAGTCCGTACTTTTGCATCTTTCGCATTATATAGAACTTCACCACTCACTTGCGCCTTAAGGTCGGACTTTTTTCCAGCATCGCCTGCTTTCACATCTCCACCTGTGAGACGATTTAATTTAGTTGTCAATTGCGCTGTATTATGCAATGTTTCCTTAATGTCTGCGGCGCTCTTTGGATCTGTCACAACACCTTCCATGGCACCTGCCATTTTGGAAATACTATCTGTTGTTGTTTTTAAATTATCTACAATTTTTCGCATTTCTGTGCCAGCTTGCACATCTGCATTAAATTGTTTCATATTCGTATCCATCTGGTTAGTCAATGATTCCATATTGCGAGTAATGCTGACCATATTAGCCGTTAAGGAAGCAATATTTCCTCTATTTTCTGCCAACATCTCATTCATTTGTCCTGTTAAACTCGCAGTATTTTGAGCGATTAGTTCTGTAGATTGTAACGCATTGCGTAAGGCTGCCTGTGTTTTTGCATCCCCAATAATTCCATTCACAGAATCCAAGGTTGTGGTCGCTGCTTCCATCAACTTAGTGGCTTGTGCCATAGTTTTATCGATTTCGCTTTTGCCATCCCCTTTGATCATAGATCCATCATCTAAGTATAGAGTGCTTTTTCCCGGTGTAATCTGAATAAATTTATCACCTAATATGCCATCACTTTCCATTGTGAAAGCCGAATCTGTAGGAATCTTCACATCTTTATCAATATCCATCGTCACAGTGACACCTTTATCTGTCACCACCATAGACGCAACTTTACCTACTTTCACGCCAGAAAAGCGCACTGTATTTCCCTCTTTCAATCCCGTAACAGACTGAAAGGAACCTGTAATATGCATACTCGGAGAGGCAAATATATCAAATCGTCCCAAGAATACGATGCAAATTGCAAATAAAACTATTCCCAATACAGTAAACAGTCCTACTTTTGCTTCCGTAGTCCACTTCATTATATCTCTCCTTTCTCGATTTCATCTTTTTTCACTGATTTTCGTCCTTCAATAAACTGTTGTACTTTCGGATTCTTAGAATTCTTAAATGATTCCGTTTCCGATACTTCAATAAATTTACCTTTATCTAAGAGAGCTATACGATCGGCCACAAAAAAAGCTGACTGCATATCATGAGTAACCACAACAGAACTACATCCCAAATGGGATTGCATACTGCGAATGAGGCGACTAATCGTGCCCGATGTGATAGGATCTAAGCCTGATGTAGGTTCATCATAGAGAATAATATTGGGATCTAATGCAATCGCCCTAGCTAAACTAATTCGTTTTTTCATACCTCCTGATAGCTCATTAGGCATGTAGTTCTCCGTTTTAGGTAATCCCACCATTCTCAACTTTCTCGCTACAGTATGTTGAATCTCTTCCTCTGTCATAGTTGTATGCTGCCGCAAACCAAATGCTACATTTTCACCTACACTCATAGAGTCGAATAGTGCGGAATATTGAAATACCATCCCCATCGTTTGGCGCAACCTATCAAACTCTTCGTCAGAGATCTTTGTAATATCAATTCCATCTACTAAAATAGTACCACTTGTAGGCCGCAATAATCCAATAATCAACTTTAATAATGTACTTTTCCCTGCTCCAGAGCCACCTAATATAGCCAATGTTTCTCCATCATGAATCGTTAGGTCTACATGGTCTAAGATAGTTCGATTTTCATAGGAAAGGACTACATCTCTTAATTCAATCATAGTCCCTCCTAGAATAATAAAGCAGATAAAAAGTAATTTAATACAAAGACAAGAATAATACTTGTTACTACAGAACTAGTTGTAGCATAACCTACTGCTGTGGCACCCATATTGGTATACATCCCCTTATAGGAACCTACTAAGGCAATGACAGCTCCAAACACACAGGATTTAATCAACCCATACGTTAAGTCTGATAAGGTCGAAAAAATTTGAATTGAATCTGTGTATGTCATACCAGCCATTCCTTTCACCACAGTAGCTACTAAATAACCACCACCGATACCAATGAGGATGCCATAAAACGTCAAAATAGGTACCATAATCATACAGGCTATGACTCTTGGTACTACCAAATATCCAATGGGATTCACCGCCATAACGCGCAGTGCATCAATTTGCTCGGTTACTTTCATAGTCCCCAATTCTGCTGTAATCGCTGCACCTACTCGTCCTGCCAATACAACACCTACCAATACAGGGCCTAATTCACGACCCATAGCGATGGCCATAATACCGCCTACGGTACCTTGTGCTCCATATCGAATTAATACATCTGCCATCTGCAATGTCATAACAGCACCTGCAAAAAACATAGTAAGGCTTAATATAGGTAATGAATTGACACCTAAATGTGCCATTTGTTCAATTGTTAGCTTCCAATTTAGTTTCGGTACTTGTCGAATGGTGCGCCATAAGAGCAACATTGCTTCCCCGATTTGCGACAAGAAAAAGATAATTCTTTTACCTATCCACTCTAGCCAAGTCATAGTCCCTCCTGATTCTATATATCATTCTTCAGTATATCACAAAACTACAAGAATGTGCACTAGTACCACCAGACTTTTCAAAAAAGAAAACAGGAAATACTGGAGCACCTCCAATATTTCCTGTTGAACACAATTCTTCTCAAACGCAAGTTCCTTATTTTTTAGCATGAGATTTGTTTGTTTCATCTTTCTTCTGATCTGCTAATTTTGAAAGCTTTTCTTTAATCCGTTGTTTTCGTAGATGGTCACGATCTTTTTTATCAACTACATTCACAGTAAATTGTCCATCGCCTAAGACAACGTAATCCACAACTACTCGTGTTGCTTCATTGTTTTCTTTTTCATCATCAGAAGCTCGTAAACCTTTTTTATGTTTACCACCATTTGGCAACTCATCATCATCCACATCTTCATCATCTGCTTCTAAACGTTGCTTTTTCACCTTGTCGCCAGACTCTTCCACCATGCTAATATCATCAGACAAGAACTCTGCTACAATTTGGTTATTCTGATCATCTTCACTTAAATCCTTGAAGTATTCATCAAAGTCTTTATGCACTTTCAATCGTTCTACAATTTCATCCGTGAGATTATATTTTTGTTTTTCAAACAAATATGGTAACGGTATGACACCACCACCACGTACTTCAAGAGTATACGTGCCTAACTTTTGATCCTCCGGCACCTTAAAGATGATTTCCCTCTGAATCTTTCCTTTTTGGTAGGCTTGCAAGTTCACAGTAATGGCAATATCATCGCCAGGAGAAACAATCACTTGATCTGCACTAGCATCGATGATGGTAGCAGTTCGTTTTGCCTCTTCTACCTGTACATCTACTTGAATATCACGAATTTCATATGGTTTGAAAGCATTGTTCATTAAGCTTTCCACAATATCAAACAATTCATCGATAGATTTTTCAGATACAGCACTGCTAGAATACACCATATTGTGTCGTTCTAAAGTAGGTAGTTTGGGGTCCACCGGTGTAATTTTGATATTTATTTTTGCGGTACCACCACCTACACGATCCAATGTTTTATTAAGCAAACTATAAACAGATGTTGCCACTAGGGTCGGCGTCATTTTAGGAGATTCCACAACGGTAACCCCTGCATTCCGTTCTACACCACGGTCTAAATCTCGTAAATTCATGCGTACAGGAACGCCTTTTCCAAATACACCCACAGTTCCGGCAATACCTGCACCACGGTCTTCTGTAATGACCCCTACTTCTCGGCCTAAGGAACCCAATTTAAATCCAGAGTCCATACTTTTTACGATTGTAAAAATGCTAGAGTTATTCATAAAATAACCCGTAGATCCTCGTTTATCAAAAGGATGTCCAAAGGCAACTACTTTATCTTTATCGACATAGGTTACAGTACCTACCGCACCCATTTTCAAATCACCTTTTACCAATAAAGCAGCGATAGATCCACCAGGCACCATTGGTTTCACAATATCATCGGTACTATCACTGGCCGTGGCATATCCTTTATAGCCAAAGTCTTTAAACTTTGTTCCTAAATAAGATAAGGATGCTTCATCATAGCCATCTGCCATCAAAGGCGTTCCCAATGGGATGAGTTCTGTATCTTTCCAAGGATTAGGCAAATCTTTTTGGTATCTTTCATCCCACAGCTTTACCATTTGCTCGATTGGTGTGACCATTCCCAATGTACCATCTGTAAATCCCCAACCATAGGCAACGGCACCTACTAATTTTCCATCAATGTATACAGGACTACCACTCATACCGTGGACGATACCTCCCGATGCATCAATAACCGGTCCGGATACTTTTATCAAGATTAAATCTCCAGAAGGACCTCGTTGTTTCATAACACCAAGGACCTCAACCTTAAAGGAATCAATCTTGTCACCTTGTACGACTGTATCTGCATGACCTACCATGCCACGATGTAAATCTTCTACTTTCATAAACTCTATTGCATGGGCACTTGTAAAAGTAGCCCCACACAATAAGAGCGCCAGCACACCCTTAGTGCACCGACGCCAAAAACGATGTAATTGCATCTATATCGCCTCTTCTTATTGATTATTCACAATTGTTATAATTTGTCCTCTTGCCACTGTCGCACCGGGTGCTACAGATACAGACTCAACAACCCCATTCACTGTGGCACGAGATGCCACCATAGGTCCACCTAGTGTTTGTACGGTTAATAAAGGATCTCCTTCTTTTACCGCAGTTCCAACTGGAACAACAGT
>CAUSMY010000115.1:0-5163 GCA_963533015.1 uncultured Veillonella sp. | reverse complement strand
CAACCCTTTAGATGTGTTTCATGGAGACCTTGGTGTGATGACAAAAGATGATGTTGTGTTGGCATTAAGCAATAGTGGACAAACAGATGAACTGCTTCGTTTCATTCCAATGGTGTTAGAAATGAAGGTTCCTATTATATCTATGAGTAGTAACTCTTTGTCTTTATTAGCTAAATATTCTGATGCTCACATCTTAGTGAAGGTAGAAAAAGAGGCTTGCCCATTAGGGTTAGCACCGACTACTAGTACGACAGCAGCGTTGGCATTAGGTGATGCATTAGCCGTATGTTTGTTAGATCAACATCAATTTACACCAGAAAATTTTGCTGTATTCCATCCAGGTGGATCTTTAGGGTGCAAACTATTATTGATGGTAGAGAACATCATGCATGGGGAAGAAGACAATCCAGTCATTCATAGAACAGCTACGGTGAAAGATGCTTTGTTTGTGATGACAAATAAAGGGTTAGGAGCTGCGAATGTCATAGATGAAGAAGGGAATTTAGTGGGTCTTGTGACAGATGGGGACATACGAAGAGGCTTAGATTCTGGTAGTAATTTCCTAGTATGGCCAATTGAAGATATGATGACAAAAGCACCACGGACGATTACGAAAGATAAGTTAGCGGCAGAAGCCTTACATATGATGGAAAAGCATCAGCCTAGACCGATTACTGTGTTACCCGTAGTCAGTCATGATGGCAAAAGTTTAGGCTTGGTACATATTACTGATTTATTGCGAAGAGGCATTGTGTAATGGCGATACGATGTATAGTCCTCGATGTAGATGGAGTCCTTACAAAAGGTGAGATTATCTATACATCTACAGGGGAAGAAATAAAAGCATTCCATGCAAAAGATGGATTAGGATTAACGTTAGCGCACACCATGGGGTTATATACAGCGATTATTACAGGCCGTACATCGCCTATGGTAGAGCGACGAGCAAAAGAATTAAAAATTTCTCATTTGCAAATGGGGAGTCATAACAAGAGTGCAGGGCTTCAAGAGCTATTGGAAACCCTGTCGATCACAGCCGATGAGGTAGCCTACATCGGTGATGATTTAAATGATTTAGGCATTATGTCTAAAGTAGGGTTACCAATTACCCCTCAAGATGGGGCGAAAGAAGTAAAAGATATTGCTCATTATATTTGTCAGGCTAAGGGCGGTGAAGGTGCCGTTCGAGAAACTTTAGAATATATATTAAAACAAGAAGGACTTTGGGAGGAAGCTGTACGCAAGTACAAAGACGAATCCTATTATACAGGTCAATAGAAAGGAGGCTTACATGGCAGGAGAATGGCAATATACGGCATTAAAAACAATTAGTAAGCTAGTATGTAAATTACCATATTCTACAATTTTATCTGTTGGAGCTTTCCTAGGGCCGTTGTATAAAATTTTTGGAAAAAAACAGGTTAAACGAGGTTTAAACAACCTTATGATTGGCCTTGCTATAGATGAAAAAGAGGCCATGGCTATCTTAGATCGTTTATTTCAAAATTTAGGACGATCTGTTTTAGAAACGCTATATATGCCGAACCTAACACCAGAGTTTATTAAAGAACATATTGAGTTGCGAGGTGCAGAGCATTTAGAAGCAGCTATGGCTGAAGATAAAGGTGTTGTTATCTTAACGGCCCATATTGGGAATTGGGAATGGATGGGTGCTGCTTTAGCAGCTAATGGATATCCTTCTACAACGATAGTTAAGAATCAACCAAATGCGCAATTCACAAGATTGATGAATGAATATCGGGAAATGGTAGGTCTCGAAGTATTCGCCCGTGGTGGATCAGAAATGAGAGGCGCCGCACAGGCTATGAAAGCTAAAAAGCTATTGGGCTTTTTGGCTGATCAAGATGGATGGTACCAAGGTCTGCCAGTGATGTTTTTAGGGCAGGAATCATCAGCAGTGACGGGACCAGCATCATTCGCAAGAAAATTTAAAGCTCCAGTCGTTCCTGTATTTGCTTCTCGCAAGGAGAATGGACATATTGTACATATTCTACCAGCACTGCATTATAAAGATACTGGTGATGTGGAGAAAGATATGTTCCGCCTTACGGAAGAGACTGTTAAAATTACAGAAGATTTTATCAAAGAACATCCAGATGAATGGCTATGGTTCCAACATCGTTGGAATACAAAGTTAGAGGATATTGCAGATATCGAACGAAAATTGCAAGTGCGGGAGGCAGTGCATGGAGAAAAATAAAAAACTTCTATTCACTATCATAGTAGGCATTGCCATCCTGATTGGACTGGGCTATTTTCTCTATGGTGGAACAGAAACAGCTACAGAAGGTCCTTCAGGAAACTCGATTAGCTTTAATGGCACAGAATTAAAAGAAGAAAAAAATGGACAACTAGTTTGGTCTGTAAAAGCAGAAAAAATAAGTGTGGACCAAACAACAAAAGTGATTACATTAGATATGATTACGGGTACCTTTCATCGGGATGGAACTGTATTAACTGTAAAAGCACCGAAAGGAGTCGTTTCTAGTGATCATGGAAAGATTACTTTATCAGGTGGTATAGAAGCTACTTCTAATACAGGTGCTAGCCTTCGTACAGAAGGAATAGAATATACAAGTAAAACTCAACAATTTAAATCTACCTCTAAATTTACATACTCCGATGGGGAAACAACTTTAGAGGGAGATGCATTAGAAGCAGATATGATCTTGCAACAAGTAACAGCAAAAGGTCATGCTCAATTGATTCGTAAGTAGGAAGGATATTCATGAAAATACAACATTTACTCGTAGCGGCTCTTGTGGGCGGTGTTATGACGATTCCCGCATGGGCAGCTCCTGCGGATACTCGCCAAGCCGGCAGCATTATGATTACCGCTGATCAATTAACATATGATGGCTCGGCTGGTCGAGCAGAGGCAAAAGGCAGTGTGGTCATCACAAAGGATGATAAGACATTAACTGGTGCTTCTGGCTGGTACAATACTAAAAGTGAAGAAGGTTTCTTAACGGGTGGCGTGAGCATGATTGGTACAAACATGTCCATGGCAGCCGGAGAAGTACATTCTTTACAAAATCGTCAATTTGATGCCACAGGAGATGTGCATTTACAAAAGGATGATCGACAGCTATACGGTGATCGTGTAAACTATAATACGGAAACTGGGTACGGTGAGATCATTGGTAATGGTAAGCTCATCATGGCTGATAATGTACTGACAGGTCAACGTATTGAAGCATATACTAACCAGATTTCAGCAACAGCTACAGGTGGTGTTACATTATCTAGCACCAGTCGTAATGTAAATGCGACAGCTGATTCTGCTGTGTATACACAAACACCAAATCAAAATGATGGGGTAGCCTATCTAAAAGGCAATGCGAAAGCAGTACAAAATGGTAATGTTCTGGAGGCCCCAGAGCTAAAAATTACTCTAAGCGACAATAGTGCAGAAACTCTTGGAGGACGTAGTACATTAATCATTACTCCAAAGTAAGGAGCTTGTATGTATATAGAAACAAAGGATTTAATTAAAACATATAAATCGCGAAATGTAGTGGATCAAGTGAGTGTTCGCGTAGAAGAAGGGGAAATTGTGGGCCTCTTAGGTCCTAATGGGGCTGGTAAAACAACTACATTCTATATGATTGTTGGTGTGGAAAAGCCATCATCTGGGACGATCTCTATTGGAGATGTAGATGTCACACATATGCCTATGTATAAGCGTTCTACTTACGGAGTTGGCTACTTGCCACAAGAAGCTTCTATATTTCGCAATTTAACGGTAGAAGATAATATCCTTGCTATGTTGGAAACTACGAAGTTATCTAAATCAGAGCAAAAGGATATGATGGAATCTTTGCTTGAAGAATTTCATATTACCCATGTACGAGACCGATTGGGAATTCAACTATCTGGCGGTGAACGTCGTAGGGTAGAAATCGCTCGGGCCATTTCTTTAAGTCCTAAGTTTATTTTATTGGATGAGCCTTTTGCTGGCGTTGACCCTATTGCCGTAGCTGATATACAATCTATTATTCGTCATTTGAAGGATCGAGGGATTGGTGTTCTTATTACAGACCATAATGTGCGAGAAACATTAGGGATTGTAGATAAAGCGTATATATTGAATAGTGGTAAGATTTTATTAGAAGGTACTGCCGATGAAGTAGCCAACAGTGAGGTGGCTCGGAAATTCTATTTGGGCGATGACTTCCGGATGTAGGAGAAGATATGAGAATTTTAGATAAATATATATTGAAAGCTTTCATAGGGCCCTTCTTATTCGGTATCTTTGCTTTTACTAGTATTTTTATCGGAACAGGTACGCTATTTCGAATCGCTCAATACATTACTGAATATGGGGCTAGCTTATGGTCTGTTACAAGAGCATTTCTATTAGCATTGCCTAATATTGTCATTTTGACATTCCCTATGTCTGTTCTACTAGGTTCTTTAATGACATTTGGTCGACTTAGTGGGTCTAGTGAAATTATCGTTATGCGAGCGGGAGGCCAAAACTTTTTACGATTGGCTACACCGGTGTACATTATGGCCTTTTTAATTTCTCTATGCTCTATTGCTTTTAATGAGTATGTGGTGCCTGCTGCCAACCATGCGTATCAGACCATTATTCGCGAAGAGATTGTTAAGAAGGCAACACCACAAACACAGGAGCATATCGTATTAAAGACATTGTCGGACCAAAAGATTAATACCCTGATGTATGCTGGCAAATATGATAGTGAAACAAGGCTTTTATCAGATATTACAGTGCAACAGTTCACCGATGGTGAAGTGACACAAATTGAACGGGCTAAAACAGCAAATTGGAATGGTCAATATTGGATTATGCATGATGGAACTATTTATGATATCAATGCATCTGGTGAAGGTATTGATAGGACATTGCATTTTGATGAACAAATATTGCCAATACAACAAGGTCCTGATAAGATCAGTCACTCTCAGCGTAAGCCGGAAGAAATGACAATTAAAGAGATTAGACAACAAATTAAAGGGATGGAAGCCACAGGCGGAAAAATTACGGAATGGCAAATGGAAATGTACCAGCGCTTTACAATTCCTGTGGCTAGCTTTATTTTTGCATTAGTAGGTGCTCCATTAGGATTGCAAAAACAACGGTCTAGTTCCTCGATTGGATTTGGGATTTCCGTTCTT
>CAUSMY010000114.1:0-5172 GCA_963533015.1 uncultured Veillonella sp. | reverse complement strand
TAAACCAGAACCGATTTTTTCATAACCAGTTAATTCTACATTGGATGCTTTTACCATTGCATCTGCTGCTTCAATAGCTGCTACTAAACCTTTTGTTTCTACCATGCCTAATGCATTATTCATGATAAACCTCCTTATTTTTTAGAACTACTTTTCTTTTTAGTTTTAGTCGATTTTGTTGATTTCTTAGATCCTGTAGCTTTTGGTGCTACTTCTGTTGTAGATGGTGTAGATTCTTCACCAATCACAATGTTTGTTAGCTCAGAAATGGCTTCTGCTATAGTTGCTTCTGTTGTTTCTGCTGGTTCCACTATTACGGTTTCTACCGCTGGGTCCACCTCTCCTGTCACGGGAACAGAAGGTGTTTCTTCCACTGGCTCAGGTTCTACTGTAGGTTCTTCTACAACTTCTGCTATCGGCTCTTCCTTCGCAGGTACCGTTTCTTCTTGCAAGAATACATCGATAACGGTTTGTGATACTCTTGGAATCACTTTAGAACTTACGAAACAACCCATCTCTTTTGCCACCATAGCGCCTGCTTCAACAGCTGATTGTACAGCTCCCACATCGCCTACTACTTTCACAGTAAACCAACCAAAACCATTAGCTCTATCAATATTTACTACGTGCACGTTAGATGCTTTTACCATGACATCTGACATGGTAATGGCGCCTAACAAGCCTTTTACTTCTAATAGTCCTAACGATTGATTCATATAAGCCTCACTTATCTCAAGCTAAATGCTTCACTTAATACACAACGACGGATACGACAGAATGATCTTGCACAAGTAATGCCTTCTCCTGTTGGTCCTGCAATGGTAAATGTAGTATGACCTTCACCGCCTACACCAATACCTGCATAGGATGGAGCATTCTTAACAAAAATTGTAGTTTCTAGTAACCGTGCCATTTTAGATAATTTTTCTAGGTTTTGAGAGTGCATCATAGCTGTATGACGATTTCCCAATTCTGCGCGGTATGCACATTCGATAGCAATGTCTACATTTGGAACTGCTACAATTGGTAAAATTGGCATCATCATTTCTTCTGTTACTAGGTGATGATGTTCTGATGTACGAGCAATGATTAAACGAATGCTGTCATCTACCACAATACCTACTAATGCTAATAAATCTTTAGCCGATTTACCTACAAAGTCTGGATTTGGTTTACCATCTTTCTTAGTTACTTTTTCAACTAATGTATCTAACATAGACATATCAGTAATTTCATAAGCACCATTCTTTTTCATATGGTATACCAATTGATCTGCCACAGATTCCACAACAAATACTTCTTTTTCAGCAATACATGGTACATTGTTATCAAAACTTGCACCACTTACGATGTCTTTCGCTGCTTGTTAAATATGTGCGGATTCATCTACAACTACTGGAGGGTTACCAGCGCCGGCACCAATCGCTTTTTTACCAGATGATAAGACTTGGTTTACAATGCCAGGGCCACCGGTAGCTACTAAAAGTCTTACTTTTGGATGGCTCATCATGCATTGTGTGCTTTCAATCGATGGTTCACGCACCATTGTTACCAAGTTGTTCGGAGCACCTGCCGCTTCTAATGCTTTATTGATCATTTGCACTAAAATGGTAGATACTTTTTTAGCTCTTGGATGTGGGCTGAACACTACTGTATTACCGCCTACGATCATGGAGATAGAATTATTGATAATTGTTTCTGTCGGGTTCGTTGTTGGTGTTATGGCACCAATCACGCCAAATGGACAAAATTCTTCAATTGTCAATCCATCGTGACCTGTCATAGCACGAGTTTCCAACACCTCTTTACCTGGTGTTTTCATCGCAGCTACTCGGTTTTTAATCAATTTATCACTATATCTACCAATGCCTGTTTCTTCTACGGCCATGAGTGAAATCATTTCTAAATGATCTTTTTGCAACACAGTTTCACGAATGGCATCCACAAATGCATTGCGTTCTTGTAATGAAAAGGCTAACAACTCTCTTTGCGCCACTTCACTAGCATCAATCGCGGCCTCCATGGTATTGAACACGCCATATTCATAGCGAGTTGTTTCCATACCTACGCCTTCTTGTTGTAAATCTTTCACTACTTGTTTTACTATACTTTCAATCATTTCTAAGTTCATTTGTATCTCCTCTATGACTTCGATACAATTCCAATATCATTGTTTTTTATGCGTCCTGCATTCGCTTCATCTACATCAATATGCATTTCTAAAGCGAATTTTGGCGATACTCGAATAATCACATTGGAAAATGTCAGTTCTCGTTCTCCATGCACAGTCACTGTCACTCGTTCTTTATCGACCACGCCCATACGTCTTGCATCGTCAGGAAGCATATGCATATGTCGATGCGCTCAGATGAAACCTTGAGAAATCGTTAATTTCCCTTTCGGTCCTAGTAACGTTATACCTGGAGTTTCCCGTAAATCACCAGATTCACGTATCACGCCTGGTACTCCCAACGTAAATGAATCTGTTAGAGAGATCTCCACTTGTGTATCATTTCTAAAAGGTCCCAAAATACGCACTTTTTCAATACTACCTTTTGGTCCTACTAGAGTTACTGTTTCATTTGCAGCATATTGTCCTGGTTGTTTCAAGTCTACTTTTTTTGTCAGCTCATCTTGTCCAAATAAAACGGTATATGCTTCTTTTGATACATGAACATGACGATTTGAAACACCAATTGGTACGCTACATCTATTCAATTCTTGTAACTTTGCTATGACGCGTTCCGTTACTAAATGTAAATACTCAGATTGTTTCATAGGTTTCCACCAATCCATTAATGACTTGATCTCGATATTGTGAGATTGTTTTATGTTCATGTTTTTTGAAAATTTTACAGAAATAGCTCACATCACTATATCCCAATATGTTGGCAATATAGGATCCACTCTTTTCCGTCCCAAGTATATATTCCTTCGCTAAATTAATTTTTTTCTTGTGTATATACTGCATAATCGTCATATTTAACTTATGCTTTAATATACGACGAATGTAGCCTTGGCGTACATTACAAGAAACTATATCTTTTAAGGAAATATCTTCTTGTATATGTGTGTGAATATAGTAGAGAACATTATGCAAAATGTCTTGTTTCCCTTGATATAGTTTCATAAATAGGAAATCAAGCATTTTAAATGTCCATATACCTAGCCCTTCTGCATATTTTGTATGCATAGGTTCCAACGGTATCTTTCCCTCCATCGTATGTATCATCGATGTGTGAGTGTCTAAGACCTTTTGTTGTACCTGATCTACTAGTGCATACAATTCATTGGCAACTGACTGGCTATTACTAGGTTTCTGTATTTACTGACATACTTGGGCTAATCTGTCATAGGCTACCTCAAAATCACCTTGCTGAAAGCCTTGTACAATTCCGTCCAACAGATCTAGGGATTCCCCTGTGATCTCTTTTTCTTTGGGTATTCCTTTTTCTGGAATCCATTTATAAAATTCATCCCAGCTAAAAGGTTTATATAAATATCCAATTCCGGAATATTTCATAGTCATTTGGTTAACAGCTTGCGTTTCTTTATTCAACATCATTACAATCCGGCATGTTGGATAGGTATAATACATATGTCGAATTATATCACCTGCTTTTTGATGACTAATATCCATTGCTATATAAGCGACAGAAATTATTTCTTCCTTCGGTAAAGAAAGTACTTCTTGATATGTACTAATGCAGATAACCTCCGCTTGCATATGGAGTGCAATTCGCTTTTGTAGTGCTTTCATATGCAACTTATCGGTATCTACCAAAAGTATCTTCATCACAAAATACCTCCTTGTCTTATTCTACTGGATAGGATAACATCACCTGCATCCCACCCTCTGGCAATGGATAACAATGTACTTTAGCAGAAGTGCCATGGTATTCTATAAACGTCTGGTGTAATTTTAAAATAGCTTGACTCGTTGGAGATAAGTTTGATTCTATCGTATCTCCATGTATTAATCTCGTCACATCTTGTAGTAATTTGTGTAATACAAGTACTTCATCAGAATGAATCTGCAATGTGTCATCTTCTAAGACAATACAGACTTGATCACCTTGGAGCTCTGCATGTAGTTTCATAGAAATCTTCGGATGCCCCTCTTGTTATGCTCGTTCAGCCACTTGATATACATATTGCCATACACTATAGGACGGTAACATGTAGTGCCACAGACTCTCATCAACATCCATATGCCAACCTATGTGGCAATCTTCACGATAGTTTAAGAGAGCTACTGTAGATTCGATGCGCGAGCATTCTTCTTTGATACTTGTTTCAAATAAATTATCATGATGAAGTGCTAATACATGAATATAATCGAGAATCGCTGCTTCCGTTTTTTCTGCTTCTTCTACTACAGATAAGCTATCTACTACGCTAAGTAGTTTACAGTTACGCACCATATCTACATAACGCTTATACTTTTCTAGCTCACTTTGTAAGCAGCAAATCTTATCTTCTGCTTCTAATACTTCTTTTTCTAATACTTCTATACGATTTAAGTTCTTTTGTTTATTTCTATTCGATACAATTTCATGATTCGTGAGTTGATTAATAATAAACTCCACTAGTTTTGCAATGGACAGCACTTCACTATAGCTATACCGTTTAATATCTGCTAACTCTTCCGCATTCGTAGTTTCGATGTCTTGGTTCACCAATTGCGCTCCACCAGGCACCATATTTTTACTCAATCGGACTATTGTATCTGGTACATCATCACATAGAATCTGTCCGCCGATAAATCCACCTAAATAATGACCATCCACGATAATCGGTATAGCAATTTCTAAAAGTCCGCAAGGACAAATGTAAATGCTCACCTCTTTGTTAGTGGCTGCAATAATCGCACCAGATGCATCGGATAACTTACACAATAATGACGATGTAGGGTTATCTCTTATTTTCTTACAATAGCTGCAAAACCGTGTTGTTTCTGTTAATACATCACCTTTATAATCTACTGTCACAAAAGCTATTCCTGTCACGTTGGCAACCGCTTCTTGGATCCCTTCCAATAAATCATGACCTATGACAGTCATAATATCCAGTCGTGATTCTTCATTTCGATTGTCTTCAAATGTATTTCGTGGCATTCCTTTTCATTACCTTTCTTATACAATATGTAAAATATCTCTACTTATAGTATTC
>CAUSMY010000113.1:0-5213 GCA_963533015.1 uncultured Veillonella sp. | reverse complement strand
ACAAGTTTACAAAATAGGTATATTCTATTAAACATGTTACAAAAGGAGGAGTTATGTATGAATGACCAAATGATAGAACCTCAAGAGGAAAAATTATTCAATCCTGGATTCATCAGCATTACTATTATTAATTTTATCGTGTTTTTAGTGTATTATTGTTTTGTTGTTATTACGGCTAGCTATGCTACCAAAGAGCTTCATTCTACCGTGGCAGAGGCTGGTTTCGCAACAGGTATTTATATCATTGGTACCCTGTTTGCACGACTTATTATGGGACAACGATTAGAACTTATAGGTCGTAAAGAAGTCCTTAGGTACGGAGCTATCTTCTACTTTCTAACTACCTTAGCCTACCTAATCGCTAAAGATATATTAGTTCTTGACATAGTCCGCTTTTTAAATGGGTTTGCTTATGGTACTGTGTCTACTGCAGCCAATGCGGTTGTCACTGCTTACATTCCCAAATCAAAAGATGGTGAAGGCATTAACTACTACGGATTGAGTACTAGCTTAGCAGCGGCTATTGGCCCTTTCATCGGCATGATCTTACTACCGGCTGTTGGATTTACTTTTATTATATACTTAGCTGTTATATTGTCAGTAGCTGTGGCTATTGCTTGTTTACGCTTCCCTGTTAAAAATTTATCTTTATCCAATGCAGAGGCTAACTCTATGCGTTCTTGGTCCTTAAAAAACTTTATTGAACCACGAGTATCTTTCATCGCTTTCCTTGGATTTTTAATGGGCCTTGCCTATTCTAGTGTTCTTGGATTCCTATCTATTTTTACACATGAAACTGGACTTATCACTGCAGGAGCTTTCTTCTTCGTTGTGTATGCTCTTGTTATTACTGTGACACGTCCAATTGCGGGACGCATCTTTGATGAACGCGGGGAAAATGCCGTCATGTATCCAAGTTACGTATGCTTAACTATCGGCCTTCTTCTCATTGCCTATAGTACAACTGCAGCTTTATTGCTCATTGCTGGTGCCTTCGTTGGACTAGGCTATGGTACATTCATGTCCAATGGTCAAGCCATCTGTTTGAAAGCGGTAGAACCCGCTAAAATTGGTGTTGCTCTTTCTACCTATTTTATTGGATTAGACTTAGGATTAGGCGTTGGACCTTATACATTAGGAGTTCTCCACGGACTACTATCGTATAGTGGTATTTATTTAGTGTCTGCGGTTATCCCAGTCATCGTCTTACTACTATATGCTATCTATTACCATCCTGCAAAAGAAACTATGATCTACGAAGAGAATATTTCTCACAAATAATTACATCGTATATGTTAATAAAGCCATACATCTGTAGATACCGATGTTTAGTATATACTTGCAATCACTCGATATACACGTCTAACGATTGCAAGAATCTAAACAAAGCTATCAATACAGGTGTATGGCTATTTTTTATGATAGTATCATTAATATAAGTCTTTACGAACCTGATATGATATACAACATTTTGCACCTAAAACTCTATTTTAATCTACTATCCTATCATCCTATCAAACAAAGGTAAAATAAAAAACAGACACTGTGTACACAGTGTCTGTTACTCGTTGGTGCCGGAGGTGGGACTTGAACCCACACGGTGTTACCCGCTTGATTTTGAGTCAAGTGCGTCTGCCATTCCGCCACTCCGGCTCGTCAACAATTAATAGTATACATATATTAAAGATTTTTGTCAAGTTTATATCTATCTATTTTTGTCAACTTTTATGAACGCCATATTTCTATTGCTATAGGATATACCTATAATGAATCTACATGTATCTAGAATGGATTCCGTATATGATATGCAAGTTTACCTAATACATGGTCAACCGGTACAAATCCTATAAAACGGCTATCTGATGAATGATTTCTATTATCTCCCATCACAAATACGTGACCTTCTGGCACTGTGATTGGCAAGGATCGTTCAAACTTCATCGTTTCCTTTTTCGTATAGGGTTCGTTTAATTTTTCTCCATTACGCCATACGTGACCTTCTTTGAACTCCAATACATCCCCTGGACGTCCTATGACACGTTTTACCCACACATCATGTCCTTGCAAAGAAGAAACAACTACACTGGCATAATTCATCAATGGTTCTGTTATATCATCTTTCCAAGAACGTTCACGTTGTACGCGGCTATCTATGATAACAATATCCTCATAATCAGGCAAAGAACGTGTCACATGGGACCATTTACTAATCAGCAAGAAGTCTCCATTATGAAGCGTATCCTCCATGGATTCTCCAGATACACGGGTTGGTTGAATTAAGAAAATATGCGTGATCATTGCTACCAATAAAGCAACAATAATTGCTTGTCCCCATTCTCTAGCTTCTTTTAAAATTTGACTTCCTATCGCTTTATCTTTTTCCATTATCGTTCCATACCTTTCTCCCTATACAAAAGGGCTGTATTCTATTCTGTTCCTAGATATATTAATGAATAGACTTTTTACCAAATTGTCCCCCAAATACATCATGTACATCATTAATGGTAATGAAAGCATTTTCATCCACTTCATAGATAATATCTTTTAGCTTAGTCATTTCCAAACGAGTCACTACACAATAGATAATCCGCTTTGGTGTTTTCGTGTAGGCCCCTTCTCCATATAGTAAGGTAACACCACGTCCTAAGCGATGCATTACCACATTAGCCACTTCTTCAGATTTGTCGGTAATGACCATAACACCTTTCGACTCTTCTACCCCTGTGATAACAAGGTCCATCATCTTATAGGCTACAAAGTAAGCAATCAATGAGTACATGGCACTATTCCAATCATACACAAAGCCTGCCGCACCTAAGATAAAGAAGTTAAAGAACATAACAATCTCACCGACGGAGAAAGAGCTTTTTTTATCAAATATGATAGCCACAATTTCAGATCCATCCAAAGAGCCACCATTCCGTATAATAATCCCTACCCCAAGGCCTAGAATAATACCACCGAACACGGAAGCCAATAAAGGGTCCCTCACAAGAGGTGGTACATCATGCATAAACACAGAAAATAGAGAAATACATGCAATGGCAAATAGTGTAGATATGGTAAAGCTTTTACCAATTTGTTTATACCCTACATATAAAAATGGTAGATTAATGAGGATCACAAAGATACTAAATGATATTCCTGTAATCTTGCTCGCCATAAGAGCGATACCGACAACGCCACCGTCAATTAAATAATTAGGCACGAGAAATACATCTAGCCCATAGGTATAAATAGCAGCCCCTATAATCATCATAAAATACCGTAGAGCCACGTCTATCATCGTTCGTTTTTTGCTCTTATGTTCTTTCATTACTTAATTACTGTCTCCTTATGTGTTACTAACCAACGTTCTCCAATAATCCATGCTGTAATATCATCGACAGGTACCGGAGGATATAACATTCCTCTGGGAATTAATCGTCTCCAACCCCTTGGAGGATGCACTTCAAAATATCGTTTTCGAGCTTCTTCCGTAGTATGTGATTCATTCATATAGGAAAAGCTCTTTCCTTTTTTCACAGCTACGTCTCTTACTATATCTCCCACTGCACGGTGATTAGTGCCGTCTCCACAAATTAAATATTGCACGGAAGGATACATTGTAACTAGTGACTCAAGCTCCTTTTCAATCGACAGCGTTGGAACGATGTCCATCATCAATAGTATTGACTCACCGGATAGAATGGCTATGCCCGTTTTTTCTCGCCCCGGATCTACCACTAGTACATAGGCTGTTGTTTTCATATATGACCTCTTAACTGTCAACTGATGTGACCCGTAACTGTATTTGTACAGGTCCACTTGTAAATGTATCTTCTCGAATAATTGCTTCTAGTTTCACAGGCCCTTTTTGCAATTCTACCTTACGAATCGTATCAAACAGTTCATTTCCCGGAAGAGATCCTACTTCACCTGTGATTGGATCTGGTAGAATACCTCGTTCTTTTGCCTGTGTATTCACAGCTTTCAAAAATGACAATACATCATCTTGAGCACCTTGCCCCCCTTGAACCGTAGAGGACCACAAGACAGTACCTTTTTGCAACACTAACGTATGTTGGTAGGCATGAACCTCTGCCAAGGCAGGCTCTCCATAAATGATATTAGCCGCAGCTGTCACACGTATCATCAATGGTGTATTGGATGCTGCAATTTGTTTTGCAATGGCATCTAAATTATCTCGACTAATATAGATGACAGTTTTTTCTTCATTCATTTGGAATCGATTTAGAATCAAGCGGTTCGTATCTTTCAAGAAGCTTGTGAGCGCTGCCATACTTTCTACTTCGCCTAAACCTGGACGAATCACTGCTTGAGCTAAGACTTCCCCATTGCGGAAGACTACATTACCTTCACGTACATGGTTAATACCATTTTCTAATTGTTTGGTGGTGATTTGAAGCTCTTCCACATGACTTTCCAATTGGCCTTTGACCGCTTCTAAATGGCCCACGGCTGCATTAGAAGCAGATAGTTTATGCTCAGCTTCTGCATACGCATCTTGAATAGAAATCAAACGATCTCCCATATTCGACAATGCAGTTCTCGTCTCTTCTAATTCACTTTCAGTGGCCACTACATCATTCTGCACTCGTTGCAATTGCTTATTCTTTTCTTGCAGTTCCACATTACTTCGATCTAAGGCTTTTGTTTTTGTTTCAATATCTGCTGAAAGTTGTTCCATTTCGGCTTTCAATTGTTCCATCCCAAATAGTGCTGTCCGCACATTATTGGATGCAATGCTCAATATGCCTAATGTGGATGCAGAAATTAGGATTCCCGTTACTATAGTAACAATAATCGATGTATATTTAGGTCGCAACCCAAATAAGCTCATACGCCGTTTTCCTACTTTTGTACCGATTTTATCGCCTAAAAAAGCAATCAACCCTCCCATGACTGTAATAATGAGAAGGACCCATAATCCGACTAACATGGCAATATACCTCAACATAAAAATGATTATCTCTATACCTCTAACTAGTATATCAAAATCCCTACTCTACTACAATGGTTATAGGAAGATAAAAAGAATAGCACCAACTATTTCCATAATTGGTACTATCAATTTTCTTATGCTCTGCATCAATTTTTATTTTGACACACGCCAATTTAAATATAACCCTGCCAAAACCCCTAAGATATTAGGAATCCAAGCTGCCATTAACGGAGGTATAGCACCACCTTTACCTAATGCACCGGATAAT
>CAUSMY010000112.1:0-5253 GCA_963533015.1 uncultured Veillonella sp. | reverse complement strand
GTCTTTTTTTTGTGTAGACGACTCCTATCTGAGTAGCTTATAAGAAAAGTAAAAAGCCAGTTTAATTTATTTATAATTATTTATTATTAATGCACTTGCCATTATATATATATATATATATAATGAGAATGTAATGAATGAATATTCTGTGAAGAATTAATAATATAGGAGTGATATTGTTAAATCTTTATTGTATATTCTGTATATTTTGTTGTAATATGTGAGACTTATTTCAGAAAGGGTTATTATGAGACAGAAAAAACTTAGATACCTGGTATTGTCTGCAATGATTGGTGCGACAATGGCAGGTACAGCTATGGCGGATAATGTTGATGTATCAAATACAAGTTATCTTGTAAATGCTAGTGCTGGTACTATAGGAACAGCGCCATTGAATGCATCCAATATTCATAGAAATGAAAAAGGCGAAATCGTATTTGAGGATCTTAATGTAAATAATCGATTCTCTGCTATTCCTACCAATGTGGCTTTAGAGAATCCTCAAAATGCTTCAGCAGAAGCGATGAGTGTTAACTCTTATGATTTGACCGATAATCATGATCCTAATAATCATAGTTGGGGTGCACGACCTGTAATTGTTGGTGGTACTGGTAGTGCAGAAAATAATTACTTAGCTGTACAAGATGGAACTACAGATACTGTCTATGCTGCTTATGTGGCAGGTCCTACAGGTCATGCTAAAAATAATACACTAGAACTTTTCAGTGGCGATAATACGGAAACCGTTGCAGCTGTTCACGTGGCTGGTTCTGGTGATGCTATCAATAACCAAGTAACAATTCGCAATGCAGGTCGTTTACGTGATGTGATTGGTGCTAATCTTTATGAGATGACTGGCGTTGCAAAAGATAACTATGTATTTGTTGCTGGTGGCCAAGATATTGACACTGTATCTGGTGCTACATCTTACAATGGGCTTAATCATGATGGTGTCCTTGAAAATAATGAAGTTACATTAGCTGCAGGTAATGTGGCAGGTGTATATGGTGCTATGGCGAGTGTTGGTGATGAAGATAAAATATTTACTGAAGGGAGAAAATCTAACTATTCTTCAAAAGAAGTTAAGGGCAATCGTATCGAATTAGGCGCTGATGATAATGATAAATGGGAAGCTGATGGTCGTCCTGCTGCTAAGGTGGGTCAACTTATCGGTGGTTTTGCCATAAATAATAAAGCCACTTATAATACGATTAAAATTCGTGAAGGTTCTATTGATGGTATTGGTATCTTTAAGGTAAAAGATGAAGCAGATCATCATAGTGTAAATGGTGTGGATACTAATGGACTTCACTTAGATGAACTTACTGGTGATGATAATACTGTTTATAAATATTATCGTCAAGCTGGTAATAACTATGTTATTGGTGGTATGAGTGATACTGAAGCTACTTATAATACTGTAGATATCAATAGTGCAGCACCATTTGCTAATGGACACGTTGGTGTTTGGGGTGGTCATCATATTTTTAGTGATACATCAGGCGATGTAAAAACAGGTAATACATTAAATGTAAATAAGGTAAAAGGAATTACTTTATCCCATTTAGCAAACTTTGAAACCTATAATTTTGATTTACCTGATAATGTAGCGAATGGAGATAAGATTATCACTGTTACTGACCAAAATGGTACTGACGTTTCTAATACAAAAATTAATGTTGGTGTAAGTGGTAGTGAACCTGCTCTTCATGATGGTGATACAATTGATCTTATCCGTAATGAACATGGTGTGACGACAACAGGTGTTCAATACGGTAAATTACAACAAGGTGTATCATTAAGTTATGATCTTACTGCAAAAACTGGTGATGATGGAAAATCTGTTATCGCAGTTGTAGGTAATACAACAACCCCAGGTAGTACAGTAACTCCTGGTGGTACAGTAACACCAGGCGGCACAGTAACCCCAGGTGGCACAGTAACCCCAGGCGGTACAGTAACCCCAGGTGGCACAGTAACCCCAGGCGGCACAGTAACCCCAGGTGGCACAGTAACCCCAGGTGGCACAGTAACCCCAGGCGGTACAGTAACCCCAGGCGGTACAGTAACCCCAGGTGGCACAGTAACCCCAGGCGGCACAGTAACACCAGGCGGTACAGTAACCCCAGGTGGCACAGTAACCCCAGGTGGTACCGTAACACCAGGTGGTACCGTAACCCCAGGCGGCACAGTAACACCAGGCAGTACAGGTGTTGTTGTGTTACCACAAACTAAGACCTTTGTGGAAACACGTGCGGCTGTTGCTGGTTTTGTAAATAATGGTCAAGATACTATGCAAGCAGCTTTCACAAACAATAGTAATTCTGGTGAAGCAAGCCATATTGTGGCAGGTTTAGATTATGACCATATGCGTATGGAAACTGGTTCTTATGCTAAAGTTAATGGTACTCATGCAGTACTTGGATTTGTTAAAGATTATGGCAGAACAAGTTGGGGTCCATTCGTAGAAGCAGGTTGGGGCACTTATAGTACTCATCTTGATTCTGGTATCCGTGCTGATGGTCATGCTAAATACTATGGTTTGGGTGCATATGGTAAAACTAACTTTGATAAAGGCTTATATTTAGAAGGTAGCATCCGTGGTGGTCGTGCAAGCTATAATTACCGTAGCAATGATTTGGTTAATGTAGCTGGCCATACAGTAAATACTTCTTATGATGCACATAATGCATACTATGGTGCACATGTAGGATTTGGCAAGGTACAATCTTATCGTAATAATTATAAAGGTAATATGTATGCCAAAGTATTCTATAACCACCAAAATGGTGCTAGTGCAACTCTTAATGGCGTTGGCTTAGGCGAAACTTATAAATTTGATAGCGTTAATAGTTTACGTACACGCCTTGGATATCGTATGACTAGAGACTTAACACCTGGTAGCTCTTGGTATGCTGGCCTTGCTTATGAATATGAATTCTTGGGTGATGCTAATGCAACTGTAAAAGGTTTGAGCACATTGACACCTTCCCTTGGTGGTGCTAGTGGTCTTGTAGAAACTGGATATACATACGGTACTGCTAACGATTCCTTTGGCGCTGGTATCAATCTTGAAGGTTGGTTCGGTAAAAAACGTGGTGCTACAGTAGGTGGTTCCGCACATTGGAAATTCTAATTTCACAAGATTTGATATAGTATTACAATATAATACAATATAAATACGATAGCCCCTATCATACTAATTATGATAGGGGCTATTATTATATAAAACTTATTTTCACTCTCTTATTTAAGGCAAAAGCGATTTTGCTAAGTGTATCAATACTTGTATTATAACCGCGTTCTATTCTAGCAATGGTAGACTGTGGGACACCAGAACGTTCTGCTAATTCACGTTGGCTTAGCCCTGCATTCTCACGTGCTCTTAATAGTGCAATTGCATTTTCTAATTTAGCATCTTCTTTTAAAAAGCCATTCTCAAAAGAAGGATTTTTTCTTTGTTCTGCTAAAAATTCATCAAATTTTACTGTTGGCATATTGTTCCTCCTCATATTCCTTTTTAATCACTTTAGCTCGGTGTATTTCTCGACTAGGTGTTTTCTGCGTTTTCTTTGTAAAACCATGTGTCACGATATATTTATTATGACTTGCATGAAAATATAGGGCTCTTTGGATATTGTTAGAATGCTTTGAGCGTATTTCGTATATTTCATAGTCCAATTTTTTTACTAATTCAAGTCTCTGGGCTATTAATAAGCCATCTTTTTCTATTCTATTGATTGTGGCTAAAAGTTTTTGTTGATCTTTTAGTGGAAGCGTACTATAAAACTCAAGGAACTCATTATGACCATTAGGTCTAGTATAAAACTCAAACTTCGGCTTTTCCATTAATCACCCTTCTTTCTTTATGATAGCATATATTGGTTCAAACCGATAGCATATATTAGTTCAACTATAACTCTTTTGTTTTACATTTTGTAGCTTAATAATTTAATGAGTATAAGGACACAAACTCTAGCGATATATATTCTATATTCTTTGTATTCATAATTTTTATCAATTCGATGTGATATAATATGCATAATATTACGTATGTTACCTAAGGAGGTTTTATGTCTAAGAAGATTGCAGTTCTAGTGAACGAAGACACAATGCAACGTTGTTCTTGCGGTGGTTGTCTTAAGGCATATATGAATAAAGTGGATTCTTTTGAGCGCTATGCAGATGAGGATACTGAGCTAGTTGGTTTTACCCATAGCGGTGGCGATTTGGAGAAGAAATTGGCTTCTTTCAAGAAAAATGGTGTTACTACCATTCATCTTTCCACCTGTACGCGTGGTAAGAATGATAATTATGAAAGCATAGCTCGCCAATGCGCAGCAGCTGGATTTGATGTTGTTGGGTATACTCATGGTGGCGCTGTATCTAAAGATGGTAAGGTGGCTATTGAGCTTGTTGGTGAATCCAATAATTAGGAATCTATTGTTTAAGATGATAAGGTGGCCATTGAACTCGCCGATGAATTGAATTATTAGAAATCTTTGTGTTCCTATGGCGCATTTATGTTGTGAGATAATGAGAGAATAGCACACGTTTATTTTGAGAGATAACGAGAGAATAGAACGCGTTTATTTTGAGAGACAATGAGAGGTTCAAATATGAATAAGAAAATTAAATCTTTGGTACTAGCCGCCGTGATGGGGCTTTCATTAACAACAGTTGCCGTAGTACCCGCAACGGTAGAGGCTGCTTCTGCAGGTGCAGCAGAAACGTTAATTGGTGGTGCAGTGGCGTATGCATATGTATCCACGGCTTTCAATAAAATGGATAATTCTAAGGAAGGCCAGGAGCAAAGTTTGGCTCGTGCGAAGAAGCAAACGGGTTATTTAGAGGATAGTGCGGCACAGGCGCGGGTGCAACGTATCATGAAGACATTAGAGGCTTCGCCTAGCGTCAAGCGTTCGTATGTAGTCTACGCAAATCCTAGTGATGATTTCAATGCGTTTGCTACGGTTGGTCGCGTGATGTCCGTTAACAAGGGTGCTTTGGATCTATTAGATGATGATGAGCTCGCCTATGTTATGGCTCATGAAATTTCTCATGGCGAGCACAAGGACATCGTTAACGGTCTTAAGAAACAAGTTGGTTTATCTACGGCTGTGAGCCTTGCTGCTGGTGGCGGTGGTAATGCAGCTATATTGTCCAACATCGCTGGTAATTATATGGAAAACCAAGTGTTTACGATGGGCCAAGAAAAGGCGGCTGACGAATTGGGCTTTAAGATCTTGAGCG
>CAUSMY010000111.1:0-5259 GCA_963533015.1 uncultured Veillonella sp. | reverse complement strand
GGTAAACAATCTACGGCTTTCAAATGTTTGAAGGCACCTAGAAAGAAACCAAGCCGATACCAGCGATCGCGATTATCTGTGATGGTTGGGACTACCACGTGGCGCACCCAAAAATCTGTTCCATGAGCGTCTACAAATTGAGCGAACGCTAGGACTGCATCATTAGGTTTACCGGTTAGTGTTTCGTGTATAGAGGAATCGATCTCTTTCACATCAAGAATGACTAAATCTGTAACGGAAAGAAGCTTTTCGTACTCACTAGCCTGTTCTTGTGTGTAGCAAATCCCACTTGTGTCGAGACAAGTATGAATTCCCTTTTCCTTGAATAAGGTAAAGAGTTCGATAATAAAAGGGAGTTGCAACAATGCTTCGCCACCAGTAACAGTGATGCCACCAGTGATATAAAAGTCTCGATTCCTTTCAAATTGTGTCCACACATCTGCCACAGTCATTTCTTGGGCATACGTTGAGGGATCCCAAGTGTCTGGATTGTGGCAATAGGCACATCGCAATGGGCAACCTTGAAGGAAGAGGACAAATCGCATGCCTGGTCCATCGACGGTTCCCATAGTCTCAATGGAATGAATACGACCTACCATACTAGATTACATGGATTGATGGAAAGTACGAGAAATAACTTCGTCTTGTTGTGCTTTCGTCAATTTGTTGAAATGTACAGCATAGCCAGAAACGCGAATTGTCAATTGTGGATACAATTCAGGATGTTTTTGCGCATCTAATAATGTTTCACGATTGAATACGTTTACGTTTAAGTGATGGCCACCTTTTTTGCTGTAGCCGTCTAATAACTGTACTAAATTATCTACTTGTTGTTCGTTTGTCATAGTTACTCCTTTTCTTCAGGAATTGTAATATTAGGTTCACGGCACGCTAGATTTTCGCAACCATCTGCCAAGGCATGTTCAATATTGCCTAGGTCCAAGTCTAAATCTAGGTCGCCTAAAGTTACCATCGACTCGCCAGATTTACCAAGGGAATCTGGGATGATGGAGAAGGTATTAGAAATACCATCGCAACAATCTCGCCATGGCATTTTAGCAACGGATGCTAAGGAAGAAATTGCGCCATGTTCATCGCGTCCGTGCATAGGGTTTGCACCTGGAGCAAATGGAATACCCGCTTTACGTCCATCAGGTGTAGCACCAGTGGCATTGCCGTATACGACATTTGATGTAATCGTTAAGAGTGACATAGTTGGTACAGATTGACGATAGGTAGGATGTTTACGAATTTTATTCATAAATCCAGATACCACAGTGGCAGCCAATTGGTCTACCCGGTCATCATCATTACCATATTTAGGGAAGTCACCTTCGATTTCAAAGTCTACAGCAATACCATTTTCATCACGAATTGGTTTTACTTTCGCATATTTAATAGCAGATAGAGAATCGGCTACTACGGAAAGTCCAGCGATACCTGTGGCAAACCAACGTGTCACTTTGCGGTCATGCAATGCCATTTCTAATTTTTCATAAGCATATTTATCATGCATATAATGAATGATATTCAAGGCATTCACATAGACACCAGCTAACCATTCCGTCATATCTTCAAAGCGTTCCATTACTTCGTCGAAGTCAAGGTATTCTGAAGTAATAGGGCGGAATTTTGGACCTACTTGTTTTTTCAGCTTTTCATCTACGCCACCATTGATTGCGTACAGTAATGCTTTTGCCAAGTTGCAGCGAGCACCAAAGAATTGCATTTCTTTACCAATACGCATTGGGGATACGCAGCAAGCGATCGCATAATCATCACCGGAGTTAGGGCGCATGATTTCGTCGCTCTCATATTGAATGGAAGATGTTGCAATAGAGAGCTTCGCACAGAACTTTTTAAATCCTTCAGGGAGGGAAGGAGACCAAAGCACTGTTAAGTTAGGCTCTGGAGCAGGACCAAGGTTTTGTAATGTATGTAGGACACGGAATGCCATTTTAGACACTAATGTACGTCCGTCAGTACCCATACCACCGATAGACTCAGTTGTCCACACAGGGTCACCTGTAAATAAATTGTTGTATTCATGGATACGTGCGAAACGAACCATGCGCAATTTCATAATAAAGTGATCCACCATTTCTTGGATTTGTTCTTCTGTATATTTACCAGATTTCAAATCACGTTCTGCATAGATGTCCAAGAAAGTGGAGTTACGTCCGATGGACATAGCTGCACCGTTTTGTTCTTTGATAGCACCCAAATAGCCAAAGTATAACCATTGGATCGCTTCTTTTACATCGGTAGCAGGTTTGGAGATATCAAATCCGTAGGACGCAGCCATTTCTTTTAACTCTTTTAAAGAACGGATTTGATCTCGAATTTCTTCGCGGTCACGAATGACATCTGGCATCATATCGCCCATGGTAATGTTGAATTGATGTTCTTTATCTTTGATCAAATAATCAATACCATATAAGGCTACACGGCGATAATCACCGATAATTCGGCCGCGACTATATGCGTCAGGTAGGCCCGTAATAATGTGAGCAGAGCGAGCAGCTCTCATCTCAGGTGTATATACATCAAATACACCATCATTGTGTGTCTTACGATGAGTTTTAAAGAAGCTTTCTAGAGTTGGATCCATTTTGTAACCATACTCTTCGATAGCACTTTTAGCAGTTCGTAAACCACCATAAGGGAACATGGCACGTTTTAAAGGATAATCAGTTTGAAGACCTACAATTTGTTCATCTTCTTTAATAATATATCCAGGGGCATGTGCCGTAATATGAGTTGCTACATGAGTATCTGCATCGATGACAGAACCTTTTTGTCGCTCTTCCTCATATAAATCTAATACCCGTTGCCAAAGTCTAGTAGTTCGTTCTGTAGGACCTACTAGAAAAGAATCATCGCCTACATAAGGCACATAGTTTCGTTGGATAAAATCGCGTACGTCCACGGATTTATCCCATACACCTGTATTGAAGTCTTTCCATGCTTGTTGCATAATATACCTCCAAATACACATTAAAACGTAACCCATAGGGTTATCTTTATTGTAATCTATAATAATTATCATTACAATATACTTTTATTCATAATCTTATGTTATTTTTGAAAGTGGTGTATGAGTAAATGGTCAAACATTTGAAAGTAGTATATGGGTAAATGGTCAAACATAGTGTAAATGCTATGATGGGAGTATGTAATAACAGCGTGAGTTATGAGTATTATTCTATTGATTTGTTAGTAAATTTTGTGTAGAATTATAAATATATTTTAAATAAAAACAATTAAGTATATGACGTGTGTGACAATAAAAGGAAAAGGAAGAGTTATGCAACACAAACGATCGACAGTATTGACAGCCTTAATATTGGCAAGTATTTCTACAATGGGATTCGCCGCAGATACAGATAATCTAGTAGTTGGAGGAGCACAGACAGGTGATGCAACTAATACGAATAACCTTACCGTAGGGGATGGTGTTAATTTTTATACCAATGCAAAAAATAATATCATGAATACTATGGGGACAAGAGGATTTGGTGCGTCCTTTAGTTTGGCCTTAGGAGAGCGTGCTGGCTATGATGCAGGCAATGGCACAGGGAATGCGAAATATCTGTTTCTAATGGGAAAGTCAGCTGGGGAAGGTATGTGGGGCGTCAGTACTCATAAATTTATTCTTGGTGATGCAGCGGGTTGGAATGCAGGAGGCACATATGCTTTTATATTCGGCGATAGTGCAGCACGACGGGCCAATGGTAACTATAATTTTACCTTTGGACAAGATGCGTATTCACAAGACGCTACTAGTTATGGGTCCTATAATTTCAGCTTTGGTCAAAATGCTGCCTATAACAACAAAGGTAATCGAAATGTAAGCTTTGGATTCCATGCTGGTGAAAATATGACGGGTTCTGATAACTTTGCATTAGGTCATACAGCTGGTAAGGGTGTGACTGGTGACCATAACTTTATCTATGGTCAAGATGCTGGTGCCAACATGTCTGGTAGCCGCAACATCGCCATTGGTCAAAATTCCGGTCAAGATGTGAAAGGTGTGTATAACATTGCCTTAGGCTTGGGTGCAGGTCAAGATGTAGATGGACACGTTGTGAATGCAGCCGCCACTACGGCAGCCGATCGATACGGTCAATCCAAAGGATCCAATAATATGGCATTTGGTAAATATGCAGGTTCTCATGTAGCTGGTAACTTTAACATTGCTTTTGCGGAAAATGCTGGTAACCATGTAGGCCATAGCTGGACGAATACGTATGATGCAAATGGAAATATAACAGGTACCACGGGTACAGGTACAGTAGACGGTGCGGAGCACAACATTGCATTAGGGTTTAGTGCAGGTCAATGGATAGCAGGACAAGATAACTTTGCAGCAGGCGTCAATGCAGGTAGCTGGGTAAAGGGTGAAAGCAACGTTGTGCTAGGTAAAGAATCTGGTAAAGAAATAACAGGTAATCATAATACAGCCCTAGGCCATGATAGTGGGAATAAAGTTTCTGGGCATAATAACTTTGTAGCAGGTGCAGAAGCGGGTACTAAAGTAACAGGTAATAATAACTACGCAGCGGGCTATAAAGCCGGTAACTCGATTACTGGTAATGATAATATTACTATGGGTCATGAAGCAGGCAACTCGATTACAGGTAATGACAATATTGCTATTGGTAAACAAGCTAATACCATTGATGGTGGGTTAACAGCTACTGAAACAATTGCCATCGGTAAAAGCACAAAAGCACTGAAAACCAACGCTGCTGCCTTCGGTAATGAAAGTGAAGCAAAAGAAGAATCTTCTCTTGCTTTAGGACGTAAAGCCATCGCCAATGTGGCAAAAAGTGTGGCTCTCGGCAGTGAAGCAGAGACGGTAGCAACAGCTGGGGACAGCACAAAAGGTACTGATAATGCCTATACGACTGATACATTGAACCTAGGTACAGGAACATCTGCTAAGACATATACCTTGAACTTTGCTGGTGGCAACACCGTAACAGGTGTAATCAGCGTTGGTAAATCTGATCAAACTCGCCGTATACAACATGTAGCACCAGGACTTATTAGTGCTACCAGTACAGATGCAATCAATGGTAGCCAATTATATAGCCTAGCAAGTGAAATCAACAATAAATTGGCTAATATCACTGGCGGAAATAGCTGGAATATCTACACAGGCGGTTCTGGGGAAACAAACGCATTTACACCAGGAAATAAAGTAAACACAGGAACGATTGAAGGATTAGATTTTAAATCTGGTGACTTCAAAGT
>CAUSMY010000110.1:0-5298 GCA_963533015.1 uncultured Veillonella sp. | reverse complement strand
GGTATGTACGACGTACTAAATGACCAGGGCCTTTAGGAGCTACCATGAATACGTTTACGTCAGCAGATGGTTTAATTTTACCGAAATGAATGTTGAAACCATGAGCAAATGCCAAGTACGCACCTTTTTTAAGGTTAGGAGCGATGGATTTTTCGTAAGTTTCTGCTTGTAATTCATCTGGAATTAAGATCATCACAACGTCTGCACCTTTTACAGCCTCGCCTGTTTCTTTTACTACGAAACCAGCTTCTTCTGCTTCTTTCCAAGATTTGGAACCTTCACGAAGACCGATTTGTACGTCCATGCCGCTTTCTTTCAAGTTCAATGCATGCGCATGACCTTGGGAACCGTAGCCAAGAACTGTAATTTTTTTACCTACTAATGCTTGTAGATTGCAATCTGCATCATAAAATACTTGTGTGCCTAAAATGTTACCTGCCATTGTGATAACCTCCTACTTTGTAATACATGTGTTAATGTTTATAATTTACTAGATTTTCTAGTGAAATTCAACTAATTTTCAGCCTTTCGGCTTACGGATTTACCATACTTAATATGATAAATCGGTATGATTAAAAATATCTTTGTACACTCTATAAAAACATTTTATGAAAGTACTTGCAGCCAAGGTCGATCTTGGACCCAAGTTACTTTCACAGATAAACCATAGAGTGCCGATAAAATCTCATCGGTAATGACCTCATATTTCGGCCCCGATTGAAAGATTTTGCCTTCTTTTAATAGTGCCACATGGGTCACTGTGGGAAGAATTTCCTCGATTTGGTGGGTCACGTAGATAAACGGACAAGGACTGTCCTGAGTCCCACGTTGATTGAGATGACGGAGCAATTGTTCTCGGCTCGGTACGTCTAACCCATTGCATGGTTCGTCTAAGATGAGCAAGTCTGGACTCGTCATCAAAGCACGACCGATTAAAACACGGCGTTGCTCCCCTGTGGAAAGTACCCCAAAGTGACGATGTTCCAAATGGTGTAAGCCCATATCTGTTAAGACCGCATCACAGCGTTGTTCTTCTTCCTCTGTCACCTCCCGGTACACACCGATAGTGCCATGGGCTCCAGAGAGCAAAATTTGTCGCACCGTTTCGTCTCGCATAGTTTGTTCAAATTTCCCTAAGGTAGAGCTGACGAATCCGATCCGATCTTTCACATCTTTCCACACACATTGTCCAAAGGTATGTCCTAGGACACGCACCTCACCACGGGTGGCACAGGTGTAGGCCATAATCATGCCTAGTAAGGTGGACTTGCCTGCCCCATTGAGGCCGAGCAATGCCCAATTTTCCCCTGTATTCACATGCCAATCTACACCTTGCAAAATCGCTTCCCCATTGCGGACAAAGGTAACCCCCTCGTAATGTAACAACTCACCTTGCCTTGGTATAGCCATTACATTTTTTCTCCACGACTCATAGCGGTGCAACCTGTTTTTGCAATTTCCAGAATGCCATATTCTTTCATAATTTCTATGAAAGCATCGAGTTTCTGTGTTTCTCCTGTAATTTCTATCACGATAGAGCTAGGTCCTACGTCGAGTACATTGCCACGGTACACATCTGCTAATTGGATGATTTGTGGTCGTACCGACACATCCGCTTTTACCTTGATGAGCATCAATTCACGGCGCACCACTTGTTCTGGAGAGAACACTTTCACTTTGATAGCATCCACCAGTTTGTAGATTTGTTTTTGGATTTGGTCCAATTGCACTTCGTCTGTTTCCACCGTTAAGGTAATCCGAGCTTGATCCTTTGGAATGGAAATGCCCGATGTCATTTGGGTCACGGAATAGCCACGACGATTGAACAAGGACAGGATTCGAGCCCCGATGCCTGGTTTATTTTTTGTAATCACTAACACTTGGTGTTGTTGTACTTTACTCATTGTCAGGGCCTCCTTTCAATCCCATCATATCTTTGGCTGTGCAACCGGCTGGAATCATTGGGAATACATTTTCTTCTCGTTCTACCACGCAGTTAATCACCACTGGCTCGTCAGATAGGATCAGGTCTCGCAATTGGCTGCGTAACTCTTCGATAGTGGACAATGTCACTCCTTGTACGCCATAGGCTTTTGCCAAGGTTTCAAAGTCTGGATTCACCTCTAAATCTACGAAGGAATAGCGACGTTGATTAAACAACTCTTGCCATTGACGAACCATGCCCAAGAAACCGTTGTTGATGATGACCACTTTTACAGGGATATTATAGGCTTTCAATAAGAGCAATTCTTGGCTATTCATTTGCAAGCCTCCATCACCTGTGATGAGTACTACCTTTTTATCTGGTTGTGCCACTTGTGCACCGATGGCCGCTGGCAAACCAAAGCCCATCGTACCGGCACCACCAGATGTGATAATCGTATTTGGCTTGGAGAAAGTAATGAATTGAGACGCCCACATTTGATGTTGTCCCACATCGGTCACAACGATGGCGTTGCCTTTCACGATATTGTCGATTTCTTGAATGACCTTTTGTGGTAATAAAGAATTTCCCTCATGAGGTCGCACTCGAATTGGATATTCTTCACGCCATTCACGGATGCGTTCCAACCAACTTTCATGTGTTTGTGAAGTCAATTCATGATTCATTTCATTCAATACATGTTTCAAGTCACCTACGATTGGCACATCGATAAGTTTATTTTTACCAATCTCAGCTGGGTCAATATCTACGTGAATGATGGTAGCATCTTTGCAGAACTCCTTCGGTACCCCTGCAATGCGATCGTCGAAACGAATCCCTAATGCTAACACTACATCTGCTTCATTCACAGCATAGTTAGCATATACTGTACCATGCATGCCTAACATACCTAGCGATAATTGGTGTTCTCCTGGAAAGGACCCTAAGCCCAATAAGGTATTCACTACTGGAACTTGGCATGTAGTCGCTAATTTGTAAAGTTCTTCTGTAGCATTCGATAATAGTACCCCATGGCCTGCTATGATAAGCGGCCGTTTCGCACCTTTCAACAAGTCGATGGCTTTTTTGATTTGTTTTGGATGCCCAATGTAATTCGGATCATAGCCTTCGATAGAAATTGGTTCATTAAAAATAGCTTCAAACTCTTCATAGGAAATGACATCTAATTGCGCATCTCGCGTGATATCTACCAGCACAGGACCTGGTCGACCGGTCGTCGCTAAGTAGTACGCTTCTTTCACGGTGCGAATCATGTCTCGGATATCTTTCACCAAGTAGTTATTTTTTGTCACCGGCATGGTAATACCCACGATGTCCGATTCTTGAAACGCATCTTTTCCCAGCAAGTGGCTGCACACCTGACCTGTAATGGCCAAGAGAGGAATAGAATCCATATGCGCCGTCATAATACCTGTCACTAGGTTCGTCGCCCCTGGGCCAGACGTAGCTAAACAGACCCCACATTTACCAGACGCACGAGCATAGCCGTCCGCTTCATGGGCCGCCCCTTGTTCATGACGTGCTAAGTAATGGTTAATACCCTCGAAATCATAAATTTCATTGTATATAGGAATTACGGCTCCGCCGGGATAGCCAAATATATCTGTCACTCCCAAGCGCTTCAATGTTTCTAGGAGTATGCGAGCTCCTCGAATCATCTTCTGTTCACTCATAGTTTATCCTCTTTCTATATCCATTCTATTCATTAGTCATGTTCATTAAATTCATTAGAACTGATACGGTGAATCGTATATCCACGGTCCGCCATGGCAGCCGTAATTTTCTTAATATGGTCTTCTCCGTTCGTTTCTACGGTCACCACCAACTCCACTTCATGGAATCGGTCTAGGTTTTTAAACTGATTATGTTCTAGTTTGATGACATTCGCATTTTGTTCTGCTAAGATTTCAGACACTGCCACTAATTGACCTGGTTTATCTGATAAATTCACAGCAAATGTGAAAATACGGCCCCGTACAACTAAGCCTTTCGTAATCATAGACGCAATGGTTAATACGTCGATGTTGCCACCGCTCAAAATGCTGACCACAGTTTTGCCTCGTACTCGTAACTTTTTCAAGCCTGCCACTGAAAGTAACCCTGCATTTTCGCCGATGATTTTATGTTTTTCCGCCAATAACAAGAAGGCTTCCATCAATTCATAATCGGATACCGTTACAATTTCATCTACATAATTTTGGATATATTCCAAATTCTTGGAACCGATTAATTTTACAGCCGCTCCATCTGCAATAGTGCTCACCGATGGTAGTGCTACCGGTTTTCCTTCTGCTACAGCTGCTTTCGCACTAGCTGCGCCTTCTGGTTCTACACCGATGATCTTTACTTGTGGATTTTTCAGCTTTGCCGCTGCTGCCACACCGGAGATTAATCCACCACCACCAACTGGTACTAAGATGATATCTGCATTTGGCAATTCTTCTAGAATTTCTAAGGCAATGGTCCCTTGTCCTTCGATGACATCTTCATCATCGAAAGGATGGACAAACACATAGCCGTGTTTTTCTTGTAATTCACAAGCTTTTTCATAAGCTTCGTCATAGACTTCGCCAGCTAGCACTACTTCTGCACCGTATTGACGTGTAGCCTCTACTTTAATGAGTGGTGTATGACGTGGCATGACGATGACTGCTTTAATGCCTAAGCGTTGGGCTGCCAGTGCCACCCCTTGTGCATGATTGCCGGCAGAGGCGGCAATAACACCGCACGCCTTTTCTGCTTCTGTTAATTTAGAAATTTTATTGTACGCGCCTCGTAATTTAAAAGACCCTGTACGCTGTAAATTTTCTGGTTTAATATATACATCATTGCCTGTTTCTTGGGAGTACACAGAGCTATGAATTAATTTTGTTTTCACGGCGATGGTAGCAAGCCGCTCCCTAGCCTCCATGAAATCGTATAATTTATGCATATAAACGTCCTTTCCTAAGTCTGTATTTTATCTATGGAACTTTTCTTCCCTCGCAGATATATCTATCCTGACTGCGTTCCCTCATAGATAATTCTATATCCTGACTACATTCCCTCTTATGCTTCGTCTAGGATTTCGATAGCACCTTGTGCTGCAGAGGATACATGCATAGCATATTTTTTCAAGTATCCTGTCACATCTGATTTGTACGGTGCTAAATTTGCTTTTCTTCGTGCAATTTCTTCCTCTGAAAGTTTCACATTCAAGGAACGATTTGGAATGTCGATTTCGATGATATCTCCATCTTCTACGATGGCGATCGTACCACCAGATGCTGCTTCTGGAGACACGTGACCAATGGATGCGCCACGAGTAGCACCAGAGAAACGACCGTCTGTAATCAAGGCTACGTCTTTACCAA
>CAUSMY010000109.1:0-5334 GCA_963533015.1 uncultured Veillonella sp. | reverse complement strand
GCTCTTGCCCCAAATGCGGCAATAAATCGGTAACGCAGAACACTGGGTCTGTTGGACTTTCACCAATGGCTAATTCCACCACAGAACCATCGCGTTTCGCCACTACACCGTGGATAGCTAGCGGCATTGTTACCCATTGGTATTTTTTAATTCCCCCATAGTAATGTGTATCTAATAGAGCTAAATCACTATCTACATATAATGGATTTTGTTTAACATCCAATCGGGGAGATTCATACCCTCTTCTATAGGTTCAGTGCCAATATGAACCATAGCTACTGCTTTTTTCATGTGCACATAATACACCTTGTCGCCAGCTTGCAGTGCATCTCCAGATTTCACTACATCTTGCATATTGCGATAACCTTTTGCCTCCGCAGCAGCCACAATTTGCTGTACACATTCACGTTCTGTTTTACCATGATCTAAAAAATGACGGTACGCAGTAGATAATTCTTCTACTTCACGTAATTGTTCTTCTGTGTATTCATGCCAAGCATTTCTTCGTTCCATACTTCATTCCTTTCTAGATATCTAACACTATATATTTATTATTTATTATCTAAAATTATATGTGTTACACGTGTGGTATTACTGTCCACACTTTTTCATATACACATTATTTTTTCGGGCATATAATTCTTGTAATCCCTTTGGTGCATTAGTAACAACCTTTGAAATAAAATATCGCAAGCCTACATGTTTGCTCACTGATTTTCCTACATACCAATGTACTCCAAATGTACCATGTTCTTTACAAGAGCCCATAGATAAAAACCTATGCTTTACAATACCCACTATAGGATCTAATCGCAGCGGTTCTTTACATTGAGGGCATCGTGTTTTAGCCCGATTGCTTTGCCTAAATATTCTAGGCTGGGTTACGATGGATTCAAATATTTTTTGCTCATGCCGTGAAAGTCCATAGAAATAACGAGTTCGCCCTTTTTGCGCCTCTTGCAAGGCTTGTAACCCTTTTACGAAGGGAAATCGTTGAGCAATCATCGCCGCACATACTGCATCATGCAATCCATTATGAGCCATTAAGTTAGGTGCCATTACGCCTAACTCATCCATCGCCTTTTGCAACGCATATTGTTGTGACGTGTGATGTACCGTTCTAGCATAAATGGCTTGCAAATCGTACCACGGCACTTCTTTATGCACAGGTACCTTATGACATAAGGCATTATCCATCAGCACTTCAATATCATCAGGGCCCCAGGATAATAGGATACCATCATGCCCGATAAATTGTAAAAACCGTTCACAGCCTCGTTTGAAAGACACTCCTAATCGCCGAAGTTTCTCCATCGTAATATGAGTTAACTGCTCTACGGAATGATGCATAACCGGCAAAAATTTAGGTGTAATGAACACCTCAAATCGGTCTACAATGTCCAAACTTTCATCTAACTTAACAGCTCCTATTTGTATGATTTCTCCTGTAAATGGAAAGCCTGATCGTCGTATCATATTCGGTTCTATGCTATATGGCTGATTCCATTCTAAATCAAATACAATATAGTGCATGCTTATTTCATACCCTTTCTGGCTAACATCGTTCGTACTGCATCCAGAACTTCTTGCTCTTGAATCATGGATAATCCGATATACTTTCCAGATCGTAATACTTGATTCATATTTTTACTTACATCATAAGTATCCATCGTTTCTAATACAATCGCATCCTCTGTGAATGGTCCATAGAAAGAGGTGTTCGACGGTCCAAATAAAACAATGACAGGCACGTGTTGACTCACCGCTACGTGCATGGGACCAGAATCATTGGTAACGAGACAAATACATCGTCTCATAGCGGCTGCCAATTCACCAATACTGAAAGCACCTGTGGCCTTAATAGCAGTTTCTTGCATGTCATCAATGACTTCCTGTACCATCTCTTCATCCATAGGCCCACCAAAGAATACAATACGATATCCATCTCTTGCCAATGTATCTGCTACATGAGCAAAGCGCTCTTTATTCCATCGTTTCTGTGGCACTGCACTTCCCACATTAAAACCTATCAATACATCGGATTCTACTATCCCTTGTTCTGCGTAGAACTGCATGGCTTTCTCGTCCCATTCTGGAGACGTAAATAACTCCAGGCCTTGATGTTCTACAGGATATCCTAATTGCTCCAACACATTCATATACATTTCAGCAGCATGTACTGTTTTTCGATTCAGTGGTGTCACCTTAGTCATAAATAGGCGGAATAAAAAATGACTCATTCCCGTAGTCACTTTTCCACCTAATTTCCATGCTAAATAGGATGTTCTTTCATTAGGATGTAAATTAATCACTACATCAATAGGCCCTTCACTACGAATTTGCTTCGCAATCGCATTGAGGCCACTAATGCTGTTATGAACGCCTTTTTTATCCACTTCGACTAATTGATCAATATAAGGATTATGACGATATATCAGCTAATTTCTTATCAATCACATATGTAATATGACTTTCAGGTGCTACCTTACGCAAAGCATGGATAAACGGCGTGGTAATCACCACATCACCTAAATGCATCAAATAGGTCACAACGATGCGTTTTCCATTTAACTCTATCATAAGTTCCTCATTTCCTTCACATATTGTAACACAGTCTCTACAGAAATTTGATCCATACACTCCATATCCTCTACTAATGGATTATCCAAAGTAGCTTGATAGGTAGGAGACTTAATAATGCGAGCATATTCATTTCCATATGGTCCGGTTCGCTCTGCACACGTGGTTCCAAACAAGGCAATCAAAGGCTTTTTCAAGGCACTAGCGATGTGTAATGGTCCTGTATCAGCACTAATATAAAGTGCACTATGACGAATGACCTCTATTAGCTCAAGTACATTCGTCTGCCCAATTAAACTAACCACGTCACTACTATCCACACCGGCCACGATTTCTTCTCCTTTAGATATGTCATCTGCCGCACCTACCAGCACTATTTTTTCGCCTAATGCTGTTAGCTTCTTACACAACTCTATGAATTTAGGTATAGGCCATTCTTTGGCAATCCATCTTGCACCTGGTGCTATGGCAATATATGGTCGATCCATAGAGATTCCAAGACTCTGTAACTTGCCAATGACTTGCTCTTTTGCCTCGTCAGATGTAGGTAATGGAAATATCACTTCATCTACATCACATCCTAAAGCTCGTGCCGTATCTAAATAGCCTTCTACGAGATGGTCTCGTTTATGTTGTCCCACCAATGGGTTGTTGACCAGCCAACTGCCTTCTCGTTGTTCCCAGTGAGAGTATTTTTTCTTAGCACCGCTCACAAGTGCGACTGCTGCACTTTTTGCCCAAGATTGTAAGTCTAATGAAATATCAAATTTTTTCTTATGTAATATTCCCCACAATTCTATCAGATAAGGGATTCTTTTTAATCGCGTTTTATCAATCAGAATGACTTCATTTACCCATGGTTCACCAGGGATAATATCCTTAAAGCGCTCATGAACTGCCCATGCAATATGTGCATTTGGGTATTGCTTTCGGATGGCATATAAAGTTGGTAGTGTATGAATGATATCACCTAACGAACTCATTCTGATGAATAAAATTCGTATATCTTCTTTCATATAGTATCCCTTTCTTATCTCTTGATGTATATTCTTCTCTAGTATACCATATATCCTTTATTTTCACACTATAACTACAAGAATCAAAAAAGGCTGTAATAAAATTTATTTTAATTTCATTACAGCCTCTATTAAAGTAATCAACACCAACTACATCTATGACTCAATATAATGGTAAATCCATGCCCTCGGCACGGTATACTAGCATATCATATGATCCCTAGTATCTGTGACAGTATCACAATTCCATATATACTAAGCACTGTATATATGACATGTAATACGCGTACTACAATTTTTTCTAATCTTGGCCTCCCAAATAGGTTTTCATAGCGAACAAAGAAGACATCTGAATGTTCCTGTTCCGCTGATCTACCTATGACTCGATACACCACTATACTCGTTCTAATGGCTAAAATAACTGCCACACAAGCAAGTACAACTAATCCATACTGAACCCACAATGGCTCTCGACTAAAAGCTTTCACCACTAATATACCGATTACATCTACAGCCCCAGTACATCCCATAGCAATAGCAATGAGAATTGCCACCATACGGCCAGACATGAAATGTAAAATACTTTCTAACGTGGTCCCTACGGTTTCTGCTGTTGTCTCTTCTTTAGGAGTAGCAAAAGGATTAAATCCAATCCAACGATTCAAACACCATAATTGATACATAGCCCATACTGTAACATAGGCTAAACAAATGTGTAATTCTGTCATATCCTACCTCCGTTACTGTAACAATATCTTATCCATGCACTGCAAATAGAATCTGAATAATCCTATCTGTGTTGGTTATCTTGTCTATATTATAACACAGATTCCTAACTAACTTCATACAATCACAAGTAACTGCCACATTGGATGAAAGAAAAACGTCTAGTCCTTATTGACTAGACGCTTTCAGAATATAGTATTTTTTAACTATGGTATATATTAGGTTTTAAGCATCAAACAAATCAAATAGCGTATCTAACAAATCTCCACCACTATCACCAGCGTCTGCTAACAAGTCACCAGCATCATCCAGCGATACGGAATCTGCTATAGAATCATATTCAAGATCTGCATTTTCAAATAGACCTGTATAATCCCCCGATGCAGGTGTATCCATATCCAAACCTAATTGACCAGACGCTAATGCATCAGAAAATCCCAATGATGGATCCCCAGGGTATACATCTCCACCTATAGGAATATCATTTAATGCCTGCACGCTATCAAATGGAGTCGACAAGCCTAAGTCAGGGTAGCCGTTAAATACATCCGTTAATGAGTTCATACTATGATCCATTAAAGATATATCTGATAAGTTCAGATGACTTAAACTACTCGTGGTATCTCCTACTGAATGACTGTGTAGAAAGCGACTCAATTCATGGGCTAAAAAAGTCCCCCCAAACGATGCTGCAGCTAGTCCAGCATAATGGCTCCACTGAGATCCAGTTCTAGGCACAGTATTATTCTGATTAGCTGGTGGAAGATTATATTCTAATGTATTGGCACCATTTGTTGTATTAGGTGCATTAAACGTCGTTCCTACATTAGCCTTCAGTTCTATCCCTAAGTTATGATATAACACATCAATACGACTGTATAAATAGGCTATCTCTTGTAAATCATCTACCTGCTTAGACGGTTCAGTCTCACGAATTTTGTTCAATAATAAACTAATTCTATAATAATCAGGTAGTGCCCCTGCCTTTTTATACTCTTCCACAATAGCCGGC
>CAUSMY010000108.1:0-5367 GCA_963533015.1 uncultured Veillonella sp. | reverse complement strand
GTAGCCTCCATCGTGATAGGCTCAGGACGCATCACCAAAGGTCTAGGCTCTGGTGCTTTTGTGCGTTGTTTTGCATCTGTAGTTGTCTCTTTATCTTTTTGTTTTGTTCCCGTCACAAAGGATCTAGTAATGGCCAAGAATCATTTCCTCCTCTAAACTTGAATGACATACCCTTGAGCGGTATGCATAATCAACTTTTTGAGCTCTAATTGTAACAATAAACTATGAAGAGAAGATAAAGTGTACCCTGTACTTCCTATCAATTCCTCAATAGTGGTGACACCACTTGGATTCATAGAAGACAATATAACTTGTTCTTCATCATTCATATGACATTCTTTGCTACCCTCCATGTTACTATACTTTGTGGCCTTTTGCCAACCATATTCATGCATGACTTGTTCAGGATCTGTTAAAACAGTAGCACCTTGCTGGATTAGCCAGTGGTTACCATCACAGGTATGAGTCAATACATTTCCTGGTATAGTAAATACATCTCTACCTTCATTGATGGCCATATCTGCGGTGATGAGAGATCCACTGCTTGCCTTTGCTTCCACCACAATAGTACCTCTTGTCATCCCGCTAATAATTCGATTACGTAGAGGAAAATGATGTGCTTTAGCTTGTATATGTGGTCCATATTCTGATAATAACAACCCCTCATTCTCTAAAATTTCTAAAAACAAAGATCGATTACTCCTTGGATAGACTACATTGAGACCACATCCCATAACAGCTACCGTTGGAGTCTGACCCTGTAATGCACCTTCGTGACTTGCCCGATCAATCCCCATAGCCCCACCACTAACAATGATTACACCCATATTCGATAAGGCTCTACCAAAATATCGAGCTACTTGTACACCATAGGTAGAGCATTTTCTAGCTCCTACCATAGCGATAGATTTCTCCATAGATGTTAATACTTCTATATTCCCTCTCCCATAAAGCACCATTGGACTATGGTAGATTTCTAACAACGATGGAGGATACATAGGCGATTCTCTAGTGATAACCTGTATATTATATCGTTCTAAGTCTTCCTCTAATTGTTGCAAATATACATCATCAATCAGTCTATGATTTTCATCGTATAATTCGTAGGTGCAACCTAACGACGGATCAACACTATGATGAATTACGTGATGCCATGCTTCTTTTGCACTTTCATAATAGGTCAACAAATGTTCTAAGCTGGCATTACCCAATCCATTCACATGTTGTAATGCGCTAGTATAGATTTCCTCTTTCATATTACAATCCCTCCTGAACTTGACGATAACTCAAGGCCTCAGCAATATGATGAGGTTCAATGCAATCTGATGTTTCTAAATCAGCAATGGTTCTAGCTACCTTAATGATTCGGTCATAACTGCGTAAACTTAAATGCAATGTAGTAAAGGCGGCATCTAATAATTCTTTTCCTTCCTCAGAAAGTTTTCCGAATTTTTCTATATCACCATGACTCATATGAGCATTGACCTGGATGTTAGTTCCTTCATAGCGTTTCTTTTGAATCTCCCTAGCTCGAATGACACATTCACGAATATACGACGTGGTCATAGTATCTTTAGGCCCATGTATGTCTGTTAACGTAGGTCTTTCGACGGGAACTATTAAATCCATCCGATCTAAAATAGGCCCCGATAAGGCTCGTTGATATCGCTGTATCTGTGTGGCTGTACATGTACATTGATGATCCTCATTCGTACCAAACCAACCGCATGGACAAGGATTCATAGCCATCACGACAATGCAATCACTAGGATATGTAGTAGCCATTCCGATTCTAGCAATATGTACCTGGCGTTCCTCTAAGGGCTGTCGTAGTACTTCTATCACTGGTCGTCTGAATTCGGGGGCTTCATCTAAAAATAAAACTCCCTTGTGCGCCAATGTTATCTCCCCTGGTCGTGGTATCTGACCACCACCAGCCATCGCGACTAGGGTGCTTGTATGATGAGGACTCCTAAAAGGGCGTTGCTCCATTAAACGACCACTTTTTAATAGTCCCATCACACTATAGATTCGACTAACTTCTAACTGCTCTTCTCGTGATAAAGGAGGCAATAAATAGGGCAAACGCTTCGCCAACATCGTTTTTCCAGATCCTGGCGGCCCTGTCATCAATAGATGATGTCCACCAGCTGCTGCAATTGCGAGAGCTCTTTTTCCCATAGCCTGTCCTTTTACATCACATAAGTCCAATATTTCATCATTCGTATCTTCCTTCTGTAATAATGGCTCTTCTACTACTGAAGATAACTCCATATAGGTTTCTATACTTTCTGGATGTTGCACGATCTCTACAACTTGGGCTAATGTATTCATTCCTAAGACTGGCAATGAAGCGCCAGCTTTTGCTTCATCACGATTCTCTTTTGGAACAATGATATCTCTAATAGTAGATATACTCTGCATAGCTTCTGCCTTGTGAAATGTATTGTTTGATACACTCATCACCATAGATAACATACCGATTACAGGTTGTAACGAACCATCTAATGAAAGCTCCCCTATAAACACATGTTGAAAATCAGCACCAGAACCTCTTTTCTTAGATTTGCCTTCTTCTTGTGCTCTTAAAATACCCATCGCAATCGCTAAGTCTAAGGAAGATCCATCTTTCCGAATATGAGCAGGCGCTAGATTGACCACAATTCGTTTCATAGGGAACTCAAACCCACCATTCTTTATGGCAGACCGAACTCGCTCTTTTGCTTCTTTTACAGATGTAGCTGGTAGCCCAACAATATCAAAACTAGGTAAGCCTGGACTAATATCCACTTCAACGGTCACAACATATCCATCTATGCCATTTATACATACTCCATAGGTTTTTGCATACATGATACTCCTCCTATCTCTTATAACTTACATCCTTTCATATGTCGTATTTGTGTTTCTCCATCCTGTGGTACATACACCTCTATAACATCAAAACGAATGTATTCATAATGAATGTCACGTGTAGCTAAAAACATAGAAATAACGCTCCGTATATGTTGTTTCTTTTTCCAGTTTACAGCCTCACAAGGCATACCATAAGTCCTACTTCTTCGTGTTTTCACTTCCACCACAATCAGCCCTGCATCTTGCATAGCAATGATATCAACTTCCCCAAAACGGTATCGTAAGTTTCTCTCCAACACTTGGTAACCATGCTTGTCTAAATACTTTGCCGCTAGCGTTTCCCCATAGCGTCCTAATTCTATATGATTCATAATTACCTCCTTAGTTCTACCTTACTTTCATTTTAAAAGAATGTAAACATCACATACTACACTGTTAAGAGTGTGTAGCACTAAGAGCGTTATAATCTATTGATATATTTAAATATGAGGTTATAAATTGAATCAAAAATAAAAAGCACCCTTATAAAGTCGATCTATAAGAATGCTTTGTATATATCTATTTAGTTTTACTCATGTCTATATATCTTCCACTGGTTTACCTGCTACAATGGATTTGATAGGTTCAAAACTATGCCGATGCAATGGAGTAATGCCTAAATCTTTGATAGCCTGCTTATGTAGATCTGTATAATACCCTTTATGGATAGCAAACCCAAATCCTGGATACTCTTCATCCATAGCTTCCATGAAGCGGTCACGTGTTACCTTGGCTACAATAGAGGCAGCCGCAATGGATGCACTTTTAGAATCCCCTTTAATCAAAGATTCTACAGGTACCTCTAAATCCGGTAATTTCATGGCATCCGACAAGACAGCTTCTGCCTGTATTCGTAAATTACGTATAGCTTCATACATGGCTTGTCGTGTAGCCTCATAAATATTGAGCTTATCAATAATTTCCGCCTCATAGGACACACAGTGTACAGCCACTGCTACTTCCATAATTTGATCAAATAAAGCATCTCGCTTTTCAGGCGTCAATTTTTTAGAATCATTCAACCCTACTAGTTTGCAATGAGGTGGTAAAATAACAGCTGCCACTGTAACAGGACCCGCAATGGGGCCTCTACCAACTTCATCTACACCAGCTACTAAAAATTTCCCTTCTTCATAGAAACTATCTTCATAGGCATACATAGCTTCCAAACGTTGTTGCTCTTCTAAGACTTTTTTCTGCTTTCGCAAATACACACCAGCAGCGTTCTTCACTGATTCACGAGAATCTTCTAAAGCCCATTGCACATAATCAAAAGGACATTCTCCTTGTAATAGCTCTTTAATATCTTTTACTTTTAAATCGTGAAACTCACTCTTCGTCAACATAATATGGTTCCTCATCGACGCCATCGAAGGTAATATAGCCTAATTTATTATTGCGATAATCCGTCAAAATCACACGGCGCACCTTGTCATAATCAACGACGCCACCGCTTACCAAACAACCTCGACGACGGCCAATAGCCTCTAACATGGTATCTACGGATGTACGTTCCTCCTCTGTCAATTTGTAGCGTTCATGTAACAATGTCGGTTCATGCTCTTCTAAATACGCCAACAACTGCTTGATAACAGAGTCTAAATCATACACATCGTCAGAGATAGCTCCCGTCATCGCTAATCGTGCGGCAGCTCGTTGATCTTCAAATTTTGGCCATAATACACCTGGTGTGTCTAATAATTCCAAATTCTTACCAACTTTAACCCATTGTTGACCTCGTGTATGACCTGGTTTATTAGCAGTTCGTGTCGCTGCAGAACCAGCCAATTTATTAATTAATGTAGATTTGCCTACATTGGGAATACCTAAAATCATCGTCCGCACGGTGCGACCTTTGATGCCCTTTTTCAGCCATCGATCAATAATCGGTTGCGCTAAGGATTCTACAGTTTTCACTAATTGCTTATTCCCTTTACCATTTTTAGAATCAATGGCAATGGCATGAATACCTTCACTTTTAAAGAACTCAATCCATTCCTTTGTGACTTTTGGATTCGCCAAATCGCATTTATTTAAAATCACTACATGTGGCTTATCTCCGATCAATTCTCGGATGACTGGGTTGGCACTACTCCGAGGAATACGTGCATCTAATAATTCGATAACCACATCTACTTTCTTTTTATGTTCCGTAATCATGCGAGTGGCTTTTGCCATATGGCCTGGGAACCACTGCACTACGGGAAAAATTTCTTGACTCATACTTCACCTATTCGTCTATTATTTGTATTATACAATTATTTTAATCAGTCTATTTCCATACAATTCTTATATCTATCATGGCACTACTATCAAATTACATCATTTCTGTGAAAGTATGTACTTAGCACTATGAAAAGATTTGTAATAGTAATAAAAATATATGGTTTTTGCAATACGAAATAAAAAAAGGCTAGCCATAGACTTACGTCTCATGGCTAACCCTTTTAAATTAGCGTTTTTCGCGAATAC
>CAUSMY010000107.1:0-5627 GCA_963533015.1 uncultured Veillonella sp. | reverse complement strand
GATATTGCTAATATTAGGATCGATAGTTTCTATATCTAAATCTAGCGAATCGATTAATGCATCAAAGTCACAGATTACCAGATGGTGTTTATCATAGGCTACATAGCCTAACTTTCGTAACTCACTTAGCATGCGGTTTAAACCTTCCCGAGATGTGGCTGCAAATTCAGCTAGCTCTTGGTTACTCAAAGCAATGTCGATATAAATTCCGTCATCACGTTGAATACCATAACTATTTGCTAGACGCAACAATGTAGAATAAAATGCACCTTTTTTACCATATAACAATAAGTCTCTATACTTAGCTTGCTGTCGGCGCATATGAAGTGTATAAATCTTCATCATCGCAATGGCTAAGGAATGATCCTTAGCAATAGCAGGCTCAAGTATATCGTAGCGTATGCAATATACCGAACAATCTTCTCGTGCAATCGCGTTAAACACGTAAGATCTTGTATTCGTCTCATACAAAGGAATCTCCCCTAGTACATTATTTTTACCTACTAACCGTAAGGCAAAGATATGTCCACTAGCTTCAAACTTCTTTATACTAAGACGCCCTCTCTGAACGATATAAAAGTTTTCTGCCTTATCGCCTTCGTGAAACAAAAATTCTCCTTTTTTTAAATGAATTGTTTCACCTGGTAAAGCTAGCAATTGGTCAATTAACTTCTGTTCCATTCTGTCACCATGCATCTTTCAGTAACATATGATATAAACAAATAAACTTCCTTTACTATATCAACTTCCCACATTACACTTTTGCGTATACTACTATTATAACTCATTAATAATTATATAAGTTGTGCTTTTTATCACATTCACATTATATTATATCTTATATAATAAGTGTGTGATTTTAGGCACATTTAATTATAACAGAATTACATAATTAAAAATACTTCTATAACATTTGTGTCTTCATGTCACTATGATACAATATGAGTATCACAAGTTGTACGTTTAAAGGATTAAAGGAGTGTTCTCATGTCAGAGATGAAAATGCCTCAAGCCGGTGCAAGTCGCAAAGAAATTATTGCAAACTGGCAACCAGAAAATCCCGAATTTTGGGAGAAGTTTGGCAAAAAGATTGCTAAACAAAACTTGGTAGTTTCTACCATTGCATTAACGTTATCATTTTGCGTATGGTATTTATGGTCAACCATCGCAGCACAATTAAATGGAGCTGGATTCCATTTCACAACAGAACAGTTATTTACACTGGCTGCCTTCCCAGGTTTAGTAGGTGCTACGTTCCGTTTTATCTATACTTACATGCCAGCTTTAATTGGTGGTAGAAACTGGACTTTCATTTCTACAATTATTTTACTCGTGCCTGTAGTATGGTTAGGCTATGCTGTACAAGATACAACCACATCCTATGAAACATTCATGATCTTAACAGCTTTGATCGGTTTAGCCGGCGGTAACTTCTCCTCCTCCATGGCTTACATCGGTAACTTCTTCCCTAAATCTGAAAAAGGTACCGCTCTTGGCATTAATGGTGGTATTGGTAACCTTGGGATCTCCGTTATCTATTTCTTAGCTCCATTCGCTATGGGTTCTGCTACATTAGGTAATATCTTCGGTGTCACACCAGCTATCGTTAAAGGCAATGCAGTATACTTAGCCAACGCGGCGTTTATGTGGATTGTGCCTTTAGTAATTATCTTAGCGTGCATGACTCGTTACATGGATAACTTGCCACTAGCAAAACCTAATCCTAAAGCGCTGGCTCAAATTTTTAGCAACAAACACACATGGGCTATGACATTGTTATATACATGTTCCTTCGGTGCCTTCTCTGGATATGCAGCAGCACTTGGTCTACTTGTTAAAACAGAGTTCCCTGAAATTCCATTTGCTCACATCGCATTCGTTGGTCCTTTAGTATCTGCCAGCCTTCGTCCAGTAGGTGGTTGGTTAGCTGATAAAATCAACAGCGGTACGAAAATTACTTTCACTGGTTTGATTGGTTTATGTATCACTACTGTATTGATCGCAGTAGGCGTAGATATGCATAACTTCGATTTCTTCTTTGGCATGACTGTGTTAATGTTCGTATCCTGCGGTTTCGTAACAGGTTCTACATTCCGTATGATTCCTCACATCTTCACTGATGGATTACAATCTTCCTTGATCGCTGGTTTCGTAGCAGCTGTAGCAGCATACGGTGCCTTCATTACACCAAAAATCTTTGGCTATGTGTACACAACATTTGGAAGTATCCATCCAGCATTCGCAGTATTACTTGTTTTCAACATCGTAACAGTATTTGTATGTTACTGGTTCTATGTTCGTAAAGCAGCTAACATGAATGTATAATTGAATCTTACAAAAAAGAGCACGGTATATGCCGTTCTTTTTTGTATTTTTAATAACAAATAACAAGAGTTTAAAGGTACTAAAATTTACTATTAAACCGCCTAATTATATCATATTTAATCGCCTAAAATATGATATAATTAGGCGAATACAGAAAGGAGTAGGCAAATGAAAACTTTTAATTATTCACTCTATGAAAGTACTATGTGAGATAGCGAAATTATTAATTTATTAGCACAAATCCATGAACATAAGGGAAAACAAGAACTTTTCATACAACAAAAACCTGCTGTGCTAGATAAACTAGTGGAAATTGCTAAGATTCAAAGTATTGAATGCAGTTCCAATCCTAAGTAAATCCACCATAGAAAATATGTTGAAACAATTAGTAGAAGAAAAGTACATTGAACGACACGGAAAAGGGAAAGCCACCTTTTATGTGAAGAAATAATATACCAATGAATTTAATTATACTAAACTAGTAATGCCTCGCCAACTAGTTTTACCATTGGATTATGGCATGTTGATGATAAAAGAAACAGCTCCTATGCGGTTACTCGATGCTGTATTGGAGGAATTAGACTATAAAGAGTTACAGCATTTGTATTCTTCTAAAGAAAATTTGTCAACTGATCTTGACAATATCAAATCCCATTGTTGTCATAAGGATTGGTTTGTTGTAAAATGAAGTTGAATAGCGAAGGATATGACGATGATTACTTTAACTGAGCACCCTAAAACGATATAAAATACGAATTTTTGAAAGGAGCAAACATCATGGTAAATGAAATCACAAACGATTTTGCAACGCGACGTTTTCGCGTGGCAAATGTGGCAAAGGCGGGCAATGTCGCAACGCGCACGCCAATCTACAGCACGGAGTCAACGAGCGGTGTCGTCTGGGTCATAAAGCCTGGGCAGACGATTCAGCCGCACGGTCACGCCAATGCAGATGATATATGGATTTGCATTGAGGGAGAGGGCGTCTTTTACCCTACCCCCGGAGAGGAGCACCCCATCGCGAAGGGCGATGTCATCGTCTCAGCGAAGGGCATGTGCCACGGGATGAAAAATACAGGCACGAAGGACTTTGTCTTTGTTGGCATCCTTGCCCCCGTCCCTGCGGATTATTTCCCCATCGAGCCGTAAAGAGTCTGTAGACAGTAGGAACTGATCTTGACAATATCAGTATCACCCTATGGGAAATTAATAACCGTGGATATAACTGAACCACTAAATAGCTATATAAAACCTAATAACTATATTATTTCTTTTTAATATATACACCATATAAAAAGGGGCTGTAACAAAACAGCCCCTTAAACTAAAAAAGCTATGAGTTGATTTTATATATTCAACTCATAGCTTTTTTCTATATTTCTAAGAAAAAGGACCCCGAAGGGCCCTCTTCATAGTTATAGATAATCTGTTACTATATGCCACAAATCATCTATTGTCATCTCTACAGATATGCATATACATCAATATAAAAGTTGATGATATATAGTAGAAGTCTATCGTTTGTAATAAATTACAATATGACGATATGGTTCTTGTCCTTCGCTATCTGTTTTGATATTTTTTTCATTTTGTAATGCTACGTGAATAATTTTTCGTTCAAAAGCATTCATTGGTTCTAAAGCAATTTTTTGACGTGTACGTCGTACTTTAGCTCCTAATCGATGTGCCAATTGAACTAAAGTTTCTTCTCGACGGGAACGATAATTTTCCACGTCCACAACAATTTGGCAACGACGGCGAACTTCTTTATTAGCCACAAGATTTGTTAAGTATTGGATAGCATCTAATGTTTGACCATGTTTACCAATCAAAATACCCAACTCATCACCATGAATTTGGAATGTAATTTTATCCTTTGTAGTAAATTTTTCAATTTGTACAGATAAACCCATTTTACCAAACATACCTAATAAGAATTCTTTACCTGTATCAGCAATAAAATCTTGTTCTGCTTTTGTAATACCGTCTTCTACTACTGTAGGAATTGGTTCTTCGATCAATGTAGATTCTTCTTGCATAGTTACTGCTGCAAATTGTTTTTCCATAACTGTATTTGTTACTTGTTCTGAAACAGTTGCTTCTTTTCCAGCTACTTCCTCAAAGTATACACGAACAAGTGCATTTTTCTTACCAAATCCTAGAAAGCCATTAGATGGTTCTGTTAATACTTTCACAGAAGTAACGACACGACCTTGTGCCTCAATTTGCGCGGTTGCTTGTGCTGTTGCTTCTTCAATCGTTTTTGCCGACACTTCAATATAATCCATGCCTAGCCTCCTATTTGTCATTACGATAAATTAACGTTTGTTGTACCATTTGGAATACGTTTGAAACTACCCAATACATAACCAAACCACTAGCAAAATTTAAGCTGATATAGCCGATGAATAAAGGCATAAATAGGCTCATAATTTTTGCTTGTTGATTGCTAGCACCAGATGTTTGTTTACTCATCACATAAGTAGACAATGCAGATAATACTGGCAATACATAGATCGGATCTGGATCACTCAAATTTGGTAACCATAAGAATTGTGCATATTCAGGAGCATAGTTATATCCTTGTAATGCATAGAATATAGCAATTAAAAACGGCATTTGCACTAATAATGGTAAACAACCTGCTAATGGATTAATTCCCATTTCTTTGTACAACTTCATCGTTTCTTCTTGCATTTTTTGTGGATTATCCTTATATTTTTCTTGCAAAGCTTTCATTCTAGGTTGTAATTCAGCAATGCCCTTCATCGACTTCACTTGTTTATGAGTCAATGGTGCTAATATAAGTTTAATCGCTAAGGTTAGCAAAATAATTGCAATACCATAGCTTGGGAAGCCTATCGCTTTTGTTGCTAAAAACGAATAATCTAAAAGACTTCTCATAAAATCAACTAAATATTGGAAAATTTCCATGTCTACTCCTTTTCTTGTTCTTGTAGTATGAACATTCATGTACCCATATACGTTATGGTATGGTCTATATTTCATCCATACGGGTACTCAGGTATTTCCAAAACTGTGCCATTATGGTAGTGGATCATGTCCCCCTTTATGAAAGGGATGGCATTTTAAAATCCGCTTAATACCTAAATAGCTACCTTTTAAAGGTCCATACCGCTCCAGAGCTTGTAGCATATACATAGAACAGGTGGGATAAAAACGACAAGTACTTGGCTTTAAAGGGGATAGAGCCGATCGATAGAACTTCACTAAACCTATTAATGTAACATTAATGATTTTACTTAGTCCCATAGTTTCTATCCTTTAGTAGTTTGCATTTC
>CAUSMY010000106.1:0-5649 GCA_963533015.1 uncultured Veillonella sp. | reverse complement strand
CAAAACAAATTAGCTATGAAGTGGAAAATGGAGTAGGAACGACTTCTGAGTTAAAACGTAATTCCTTATATGGATATGTACAAGATAAAATTCATGTCAACGATAACTTTGATGTAACACCATCTGTACGATTTGCTAAATACAGTGACTACACAACAGAGGTAGGAAAATCATTTGGTGGGGATACACATGTTGTGACACCGTCTCTAAACTTACAATATCGACTTGATGATACTAGCACAGTATTTGCAGGTTGGAGCAAGGTACTTCGTCCATTGCGTAAAGGTGATTATATGTCTACCTATGGTGAATTCAAAACTCCTTTACAAGATGAAAAAGGAAATGTATACACATTAGGCTTGCAAAAAGAATTTAACAAAAAAACGATTGTGGGCGTAAATTATAGCTTAACAGATATGAGTAACTCTATTGCATCCTTCCCAATTCGTGTAGATGATAAATTCAAGAGCACCGCTGTTAATGCGAAACAAAAGAAAACAGCATTCAACGTTACAGTAGATCATAAAATCAACCAACATTGGTCTGTAGGTGCAGCGTATAGTCACTTAAAAGATACATGGACAGTAAAACCAGGATACGTTGTGAATCCTGAGTGGGGCTACAATGATTCTGGCGATATCAACACAGGCATCAACAAATTACGCCCAGCGAACCATTACATCTTAAATGTAAATTATGATGGTGGCAAGTTATCTTCTGGTTTGTTAATGAATTACTACACAGGTTCTAATTTAGCGGCTTTCACAGCTAAACGTTTCTTAGTATTAGATTGGAACTTAAACTACGATGTAAATAAAGATTTAACAACATATGTAGCAGTGACAAACTTGACAAACACAGCGTATGAAACAACAAGCAATTCTAGATATGGTTCTGGTAGCTCTGCAATGCCAGGTCGTCAAGCCATGATTGGTGCTAAATACAAATTCTAATAGTAATACTAGAAAGGGCTACAATTTGTAGCTCTTTCGTTTAGGTGAACGGATGAAAAAAATATATATAATAGGCTGTGTAGTGGCTTTGCTAGGAGGCTTGTATAGCGCACATTTACATGGCATGGAAGAATTCATTCCTATGCCTGACTATGTGGAAAGTACTGCTATATCCCATGAAGTAGGACCTCGTTCTGTAAATCAATTAACGAGCAAAGGTACTGATCAAGTTGTCACCTATGAAGGGGAACCACGACGTATCATGGGCGTTTGGCAAAGTTCAGTAGAAACATTGCTTGCCCTAGGTGTAGGTGATCGTATAATTGCCGCCATTGGGGTGCCAGATAGTAAATATATTGCAGAGGAATACCGTGATGCCTATGAAAAAATTCCTTATAAAAGCATGGAAATTCCAGATGTAGAAACTACATTACTATGGGAACCAGATTTGCTTGTGGGATGGTATTCAACCTTTCAGAAGAATAATTGGAAGAGTACAGATTTCTGGGCACAACGTGGAATTGATAGTTACATATCAAGAGCATCCTATAAAAAATCTAAGAGAACGGTAGAGGGAGAGTATCAATATATTCTTGACTTAGGAACTATCGTCAATAGACAAGAACGGGCGGAAGAACTTGTGAACCGAACAAAACGTGCAGTGACAGAGGCAAAGGCCTATGGAGAAGCACAGCATACCAAAGATACTGTTTTGATACTGGAAAATTCTGGACGACAATATCGAGTGTATGATAAAGAAACATTAGCAGGAAATATGCTAGAAGAAATAGGAGGCCATCTTATTTCTGAGGCGGGACAGACAATCAATGCAGAAGAGTTGATTCATTTAAATCCATCAGTTATTTTTTTAGTGCTAGTGGAAGAAGATTATGAACGGCAAGATGAACTCATAGATAATCTATATAAGAATCCTACATTGCAACATGTGGATGCCATACGTAATCATCGAGTACATGGGGTTCCATTATTTATGGTGTACAGCGCAGGCACTCGAATTCATGATGGATTGGATCTTATGATTCACGGATTGTATCCTAATTTTACAGGAGGTACTCATGAGTAATCGAACACATACACTCACAGTGGTGGGTGTAGGAATTATACTCATAGCCCTATTGATTGCGGGTATGGCATGGTCTTTATTTTTAGGAACCGTCCATATTCCAGCGCACACATTGTGGCAAGTAGTGGCATCAAAATTTGTTAATACCATTGTCATAGATGATCCAAGGCAAGGAGCTTTGAATGATATTGTATGGATGTTGCGTATGCCACGGGTCATCTTAGCGGCTCTAGTAGGTGCTGGACTCGCTGTTAGTGGTGTCATTATGCAAGCCATTGTTAAAAATCCTCTGGCAGATCCATATATTTTAGGGATTTCATCGGGGGCATCTACAGGGGCTACAGTAGCCATTTTAATGGGCGTAGGCATTGCTTTTGGTGAAGAATACGTAGGTATTATGGCTTTTATAGGAGCTATGGTTATATCATTTGGGGTGCTTATTATTGCCAATATGGGTGGCCGAGCTAATGCGATCAAATTGTTATTAGCAGGTATGGCATTGAGTGCCGTTTGCAGTGCTTTTACGAGCATTATCGTATACTTTGCCAAAGATAAGGAAGGTATTCAAAACGTAGCCTTCTGGATGATGGGTAGTTTGGCAGGAGCTAATTGGGAGTTGATTGGCATCATGGTATTTGTCATTCTAATACCAATCGTATTCTTCTGGTTCCAAACACGCATTTTGAATTTGATGTTACTAGGTGATGAAGTAGCCATTACCCTAGGTGTAGATCTTCACAGATATCGCCAATTATACCTTGTGATGAGTTCTATTATGATTGGTTTTGCTGTGTATGCAGCAGGCATTATTGGATTTGTTGGATTGTTGATTCCGCATATCGTACGACAAGCATTAGGAACGAACCACAAAGGACTTATTCCTATTTCCGCATTAGGAGGAGCTTTGTTGCTTGTAGTAGCAGATACATTGAGTAGAACTATGATTCCACATACAGAGCTACCAATTGGTATTTTGATTTCTGTTATCGGCGCACCAGCCTTTGTAGACTTAATGATTAAGAAAATCTATGCGTTCGGAGGTAATTAATGAATTTACAAGTAGAACAAGTTGCCTTTGGCATTGGACAAACGCAAATCTTACAAGGCATAGATTTAGAAGTGCAAGACCGTGAAATTGTCGGCCTAATAGGGCCTAACGGTAGTGGTAAAAGTACGCTGTTAAAGTGCATCTATCGTACATTACATCCCAATGCAGGACGCATTGAGTTGAACTGTCGATCCTTGGATGAACTTTCATTCCGTGAAAGTGCTTTGCAAATGGCTGTAGTGGCACAACATAATCAGTACCAATTTGATTTTACGGTGATGGACATTGTTCTTATGGGGCGTATGCCACATAAAAAATTACTTGAAGGAGATACACCAGAGGACTATACTATAGCTAGACGGGCCTTAACACAGGTGGGGATGGACCATATGGAAACACGGAATTTCTTGAGCCTTTCAGGGGGAGAACAACAACGTGTGATCTTGGCACGAGCCTTAACACAAGAAAGCCCTTGCTTAATCCTAGACGAACCAACCAATCACATGGATATTAAATACCAATTGGAGATGCTAGAGATTGTTCGTGATGCAGGGGTAACAGTCTTGATGGCAGTTCATGATTTAAACTTAGCATCTCAGTTCTGTCATCGATTGGTGGCTATAAACCGTGGTCAAGTAGTCGGTACAGGAACACCGAAAGAGTTGTTGACACCTGAGTTTATTCAAAACTTATACGGTGTACATAGTCGGATCGTAGAAGGTCCGACGAAAGATTCAATTCATATTATTTTTACAGAAACAGTAAAGTAAGTAGTCACTCTTTGTTGCTGTCTATTGTAAGGATAGAGCTAGTTCGATCCGTTACATATACTGTATGAATGTGAACCATGGATAAGGAGGTAAGACATGGGATTGTTTGAATTATTTATAAAAGGTGGATATGTGATGTATCCATTGCTAATTTGCTCTTTTATTGCAGTGATTATTTTCGTAGAACGGTTACGTTTTTATCGCTCTATGTTAGATGATGTAAATGCGCTAAGTGAAACGATCATCCCTCTTGTACAACAAAGTAACTGGAAGGGATTACAAGCCTTGAAAGAAACTAATAAAGGGATGGCTACACATGTGATTGCAGAAGCAGCTCGTGGTGGCAACAATAAAGAACAACAAGAAAAATTATTAGAAGCAGCAGCGATTAGCGAATCAGCTAAGCTTCGCCAATATTTGAATTACATTGAATCTATCGTTACCATGGCTCCATTATTAGGGTTATTGGGTACAGTAACAGGTATGATCGGTTCTTTCAGTGTATTATCTATTTCTGAAGGTCAACCATTTGCTATTACAGGTGGTGTAGGGGAAGCTTTGATTGCCACAGCCACAGGCTTGATTGTGGCGATTATTGCTTTGATTTTACATACATACCTAGTGCAACAACAAGATATTTTGATTAGCCAAATCGAAGATGCAAGTGCTATGTATATGGCAGAATTGGCAGGTGACAACCATGCGGCTTAGATCCTTACGGACTACGTCTAAACCAAAACTCATGATTATTCCAATGATTGATATTATCTTCTTTTTATTGGTATTCTTCATGATGAGTATGTTAACGATGGTCGTACAAAAATCTGTGCCTATCCAGTTACCACAAGCAGTAGCATCTAAAGTAGACCTACAACGTAAAATTCCAATTACGGTTACGAATACTGGTCAGATTTATGTAGAAACGCAACCAGTGACACTAGATCAAATGATTCGTTACCTACAAGCGGGACAAGCGAAAGGTTGAGATATGGTTGTTATTCTACGTGGTGATGCAAAAGCTGAATATGGTGCATTTGTTACTGTCTTAGATACATTAAAACAAATGGGTATTGTGAAAGTATCTATTGCGACAGATAGTAAATAAGGAGGTACTATGGATAGACGATGGCGAATTCCCGCAGTGATATCCGGACTTACTAATCTAGGTCTTGTAGTACTTCTAGGTGTATTGGGACATATACAAACACCTACGCCAGATACGGAAGAAGTAGTAGAGGTGCAATTAGTGCATGAGGAAAAAGGGGGCGAGGACAAGCTAGTCCAGGACCAGCGATTACGGCACCGCATACGGAAAAGCGTGAAATTCCTCCTCCAATTACGAACAAAGCAGAAGCGGAAGCTATACTGGAGCAAGTTAAAGCAGAAGAGCCTAAAAGTGTTGCTATTGTAGCGCCGAGTACTAGTGCAACTTCTGAATCGGGCTCAGTTGCATCTGGTGAAGGATCAGGTAGCGGGGATGGTTCTGGAAATGATACAGGTCAAGGAGATGGCAATGGGACTGGAGGTGGTAGCGGCAGTGGAAGCGGTGATGGAGTGAACGGCAGTGATGATGGGGTCATTGTTGATGCGGGTAGTTTATCGCTTATGAGTGATGTAGAAGCACCGTACCCACCTAAAATGCTGCGCCAAGGAAAAACAGGTAGTGTCGTAGTACAATTAGTAGTGGAAAAAGACGGATCTGTTAGTTCTGTCAGTGTCATAGGTGGTAGCGGCCAACCAGAATTTGAACAAGCCGTAATGCGTGTGGCATATCAATGGACATTTGTGCCAGCT
>CAUSMY010000105.1:0-5668 GCA_963533015.1 uncultured Veillonella sp. | reverse complement strand
TTAAATAACGACCTACCATTTCATCTACTACGATAGCATCAATACGGCCTAGTTCTAGATCCATGAAAGCATTAACATAATCGCCATATTCTTTGATTTCTTTAAAGTTCTTAGATTGCGGATCATTTTTTACCGCTTCCAAACCAGTAGAACCAGATTGAACCCCTACACGTTTACCATCCAATTGTGCTTTATCGGCAATACCTGAATCAGACTTAACAGCGATGATTTGGTCTCCACGAAGGTATGGTTTGGAAAACAAGATATTACGTTCCCGTTCTTTCGTAATGGTTAACCCATTCCACAACACGTCAATACGTTTAGATTTTAATTCTGCTTCCTTGCTGTCCCAGTCGATGGACTTAAACTCTACTTCGGTACCTATACGCTTAGCCACTTCTTTTGCTAAATCAATATCGAACCCTACTAATTCACCTTTTTCATCTTTAAATCCCATTGGAGGAAAGTTATCATCTAAACCGATAACAATTTTTTTCGGCACCTCTGTATTCGCCTGCTTCGTAGACGTACCACAACCTGCTACTAACCCAACAATCACCAATGCACTCGCTGCTGCTAATACTGTTTTAGAACACTTTTGTAACCAATTCATGTTAGTTCTCCTCTCTACAAATATATAATCTCTATTTCATGATTACATTATACTTTAGTTAATTAAAGTTGTAAAGAGATAAAATGCTAAATTTTATTATTTATTATAAAAGTAATTGATACTGAAAAAGCCACCAACAGCCAACTGTATAAACAACAACGATATGGTAAGTTATATGCTCACCATATCGCTAATTTTCTCTTTATATATATTTTTTACATCAATCCATGCTCTTTCGCAATAGCCATTACTTCTTCTGTTGTAAAGTTAGTAACTTCTGCAATCATCTCTAAAGATAATTGCTTACGTAACATCTGAATGACAACCTCAGCTTTACCTTCTACTCGACCCTCAGTCACGCCTTCTTTCCAATATGTATAATGATCCATGGATAGCATTGAATATTCCTCCCTCCAAGCTTCACAATGTTTTGCTTCATCTACGGCACTTTCAATATCTCGTAGCAACTCATCTGATACAGTTTGACCATCCACGTAATCCAGGAACCGTTGTAACGGCTTCGAAATGTCATCCATGGTACCTTTCGTACTTAAAAATAACTTCGTAGTCCCATCTTTTAAAAGGATATCGTGTTCTTCCATGCAAATATTTTTAAACGTATACTTATGACGATTTCCACTGAAAACAGGGAATGTACAAATAAAAATAATGTACGAATCATTTAAGCTCATATACTTCTGACCTTTTTGCAAGTGATACATATCCAAAATACTTTGGTAAAAACGTGTACGCTTTACCAGTTCTTCCATATCCTTGCTAGTTTGCATCTCAATATTGAATACAGTTCCTTTGTCATCATTTACATACACATCTAAACGAACGCTTTTCGTTTCCAAACTTACATCTAGGGATTTCTCCTCCTGGATGTAGACGATATCCTTAATAGAAATGTCCAATAAACGTTCCAGTACAGCTTTACAAATCGGTTTCTTTAACATAACCTTCTGAAAGATAAAATTGTCTTGAATAGTCAATTCATCGAATGATTTAATACGCATACAATGCCTCTCTTTCATTCTTACTAAAAGTATACCACAATTACAAGGCAGGTCGGTAGATATATCTAGCCTCATATAAATACACTTCTCTATGAAAGTAGATTTCCCTAGAAAATTTCCTAACAGTGAATACTTTTCAGAAAATTTTTGTAGCCCCATTCAAGTGTTTTTATATCGCTGTAATGCAGCCAACACTTTCCCCTTATCTTGATAGCTCAAAAATTGCAAGCTAATAGGAACTACATAAATGCCACCTGTATCCGTTTGGACGTATAATGTTTTCCAATCTTCTCCTAATCCCATAATTCCTCGATAATGAACAAAGGTCAAGTATAGATCTGGTGCAAAGAATCGGTGAATCCGTTCTTTCACTAGTATAGGAATTCGTTTGACAATAATTCCCTCTGTAGCAATATACGCTTCTACATCATCTTGTTGGTACATGCGAAGCAGCGCATACACTGCAACAAAGGCACTCAATATAATCATCGTATGCCATCCATATCCTAACTCTCGATACAATACAAATCCATGATAAATCCCCCACACAGCTATCCCCCCATATAGTAGCTGAAAGCCCCATATCATAACTGTAGAGTTATGTAGCTCTTCTTGGATAGTCCCACAAGGAAACATCTCTTCTACGTCTTCTCGTTTCATACTTTCTCCTAATATACAGATTGGGAAATAGTCACGACTATTTCCCAACACATTGTATACCTATATAACACCATTCATTCTAATCTTGTTTGTTTTCTAGATTTCGATTAATCGATAGAACCGGCCTATTCTTCCATTCTTGCTCTGTCTGTTCATATTCTTCCTTCATTTTCTTATCATATACAGCTTTTTTAGTATCACGATCTGTTAACTGTTTTACTGTCTTCAAAAGTGATTTGGCTACTTCACTTCCCTCTGTATCCATGAAATAATCATAGTTTCTTCTGCCCACAACCACATTAGAATCAGGTGTATACAGCAATGCATCTATAACTTTCACATCAGTAGACCCAAAGTACACTTTATAATGTACAAGCTCCTGCCGAGGTTTGTTTATATTAATTTTAGCTACCCAAGCATCAGCTGTATCCCATTCTTCATCATAGGAAACTGTATCCATATCTAGCTTTAACGTTACTGTTGCATCAGAGTATATAGTCTTCCACCGAGGCTCATTAAATTCTTTGGCACCTACTGTATTAAAAAGACCTACCCATAGCACCATCCCTAACAACATTATTTGCTTCATACTCTCTCCTTCATACAATTTCTATATCGGCAATGAATAAATATTATTCACATAAAAATCTGCTCTTATATTTTCTTAACAACGAACGGTTGGGAAATAGCATCCTACCATTTCCCAACTGTTCCTTTATATGCCAAATAGAGATCCTAAAATACCACCCTATCTTTTTCATAATATAATTCATCTCTATAAGCTTTGTAACACAATATATAGATACTATATCCTAAAAAGATGTAATGAAACACCGCTCGTGCATTTCATTACATCTTAGTATTACTTACGTCGTAAGCCCATTGCTTCTTCTACACGAGCTAAGGTTACATTCGCCACTGCAGCGGCTTTTTCAGCGCCTTGTGTCAAAATCGTATCTAGTTCTGGGCTATCGATTAATTCTGCATACCGTTCATGAATCGGTGTCAACGCTCCTACTAGTAGGTCTGCAATGTCACCTTTGAAAGTTCCATAATTTTTGCCAGCATACATAGCTTCAATAGCCTCGAAGGAATCTCCTGTTAAAGCATTGTAAATGCCCATCAAGTTAGAAATGCCCGGTTGCTTTTCTTTATCGTAGCGCACTACACCTTCAGAGTCAGTGGCTGCTTTTTTAATCTTTTTCACCACTACATCTGGCGTATCCAACAAGCGAATAGTCGCCCAATTGTTATCATCAGACTTGCTCATTTTTTTCGTTGGATCTTGCAAGGACATGACACGAGCGCCACCTACGGTAGTTTTAATTTCTGGCATAGCAAAAACTTCGCCATATTTGAAATTGAAACGTTGCGCCAAGTCGCGAGTGAGCTCAATATGTTGACGTTGGTCATCCCCTACGGGCACATAGTTTGTTTGATATAACAAAATATCTGCTGCCATCAATGGTGGATATGTCAACAACCCTGCTGGGATGGTTTCCCCTTGTTTCGCCGATTTATCTTTGTACTGCGTCATACGTTCCAATTCGCCGATGGAGCTTAGGGTTGTCAAAATCCAGCCCAACTGCGCATGGGCCGGTACTTCGGATTGCACAAATAAAGTTACTTTATTCGGGTCCAAGCCTACTGCCAAATATAAGGCAGCAAGGCTTCGAGTATTGTGAATTAAGTCCTTCGGATCTTGTGGTACCGTGATAGCATGTTGATTCACGATACAGTAAAAACATTCGTGGTCATCTTGGAATGTCAAGAAGTTGCGAAGAGCACCAAGGTAATTACCGATGGTCAACTCACCGCTAGGTTGTATTCCGGAAAATATAACAGACATAGTATCTCCTATTCTACGGTTACAGATTTCGCCAAGTTTCTTGGTTTATCTACATCAGCACCGCGAGTGATAGCTGCATAATAGGACAACAATTGCAATGGCACAACGGCTAAGATAGGCACTGTGAACGCATCAGTTTTTGGCACGAAAATAGTATGGTCAACATATTTCGCCAATTCTTCGTCGCCTTTCATACCTACGCCGATGACGATAGCATCACGAGCTTTTACTTCTTTGATGTTACTCATCATTTTTTCACGTACAGACTCTTGCGTTGCCAAAGCGATGACAGGAATACCTTCTTCGATCAATGCCAATGTACCGTGTTTCAACTCGCCACCTGCATAGGCTTCTGCATGGATGTAGGAAATTTCTTTCAATTTTAAAGACCCTTCCATAGCCACTGCATAATCGATTAAACGTCCTAAGAAGAACGCATCTTCTTTATAACCGTAATGGTTAGCAAAGGCTTTAATTTCGTCTACATTTTCAAAGATTTCATGCGTTAATGTAGGTAATTCTTGTAAATTTGTTAAAATTTCATGCTTCACCGCATCATCAATACGACCGTTCAATTGACCTAGGTACACAGCTAATAACAATAAAGCTACTAATTGTGTAGTGTACGCTTTTGTGGATGCTACGGCGATTTCAGGGCCTGCCCACGTGTAAATCACTTGATCCGCTTCACGAGATACAGCAGAACCTACTACGTTGGTAATCCCCAAAGATTTAGCACCTAAACGTTTCGCTTCTTTCAAAGCAGACAATGTATCGCTTGTTTCACCAGATTGGCTGATAACGATGCACAATGTATCTTCATCTGTTAATGGTGTACGGTAACGGTATTCAGAAGCGATATCTACTTCTACTGGAATACGAGCTAATTGCTCAATGTAGTATTTCGCTACTAACCCTGCATGGTACGCTGTACCACAAGCAGTGATTAAGATACGTTTGATACCTTTCACTGTGTCAGGTGTCCAGTTCAATTCATCATAGATAACTTCTGTAGCATCTTTATTAATACGACCGCTCAACGTATCACGAATCGCTTTTGGTTGTTCATAAATTTCTTTCAACATGAAGTGTTCATAGCCACCTTTTTCAGCTGCTTCTGCATTCCATGTCACATGGTAGATGTCCTTTTGCACTGGGTTTCCTGCACGGTCAGTGATGGACACGCTATCTGGTGTGACAATAACAACTTCATTGTCGTTGATGATATAAGTTTCACGAGTACGTTGAATGATAGCTGGGATGTCAGAAGCGATGAAATTTTCACCTTTTCCCAAACCTACTACTAAAGGATTGTCTTTTTTCGTACAAATAATTTTATTTGGTTCGTCCGCACAGACCATCGCCAAAGAATAACCTCCGTCGATACGTTCTAACATGCGGCGAACGGTACTTTCAAAGTTACCATCATACATATCACTCAACAAGTGAGCTACTACTTCTGTATCTGTTTCAGATGTAAATTCAACACCTTTTGCCAACAATTCTTCTTTTAATGGCATGTAGTTT
>CAUSMY010000104.1:0-5691 GCA_963533015.1 uncultured Veillonella sp. | reverse complement strand
CTCTAGCTCATCATGCAAGTAAAAGTTCTCCCGATTGTAGCCTCCCACCATAGGCGCCCCCAAAGCATACATAGGGTCTTCCATACGGATTACCACAATGCGATCCTGCTTGTCAGGAATCACTGTGGTCCCATATTTATGATGCAATACCATGTTCCCATCTTCATTGGTAATCAGCTTCTCTGCAGATTGCTTTACTTTCTTGAAACGAGCATTCATCTCTTTCGTGATGGCCTCATCGGTGTCGAGCCGTTTTTCTTTCACCACCGAACCTTCACCTATACGAGGGGCTCCCCAGGTGCTGAAAGTCCCACTTACGAGTCCATACACAAGGCCTGCAATCACAGCAATCACCGCCACCCAACCGAGATAGGATCCTATACGACGTCCCCTCATAATGCACCTGCTTGTTTTGCCTTTTCCACCGATGCGTGCGTATAAGCAATGCAGTACGGACGATTGGTTCGAGGGTCATTCAAAATGATGGAGTCCACTCCAAAAATAGTACTCAACATCTCTTCTGTTAAGACCTCATGGGGCGTGCCTTGAAAGTGTACATGGCCATCTTTCATAGCAACGATATGATCCGCATACCGAGCCGCTTGGTTCAATTCATGAATGACCATGATCACTGTTTTCTTATACTCTTGGTTCAATCGTTCCACAAGTTCCAATACATCCATTTGATGGGAAATATCTAAATAACTAGTAGGTTCATCCAAGAATAGAATATCTGTATCTTGGGCAATAGCCATGGCAATCCAAGCCCGTTGACGTTGACCACCAGACAAATTCTGAATCGGTGTATGCGCAAAATTATGCAAGTCTGTCACGTCAATAGCCCAATCGATTAAGTCACGGTCCTGCTGGCTTTCACGTTGCAAAATACCAGATTTGTGGGGAGCCCGACCATAACTGATGAGGTCACGCACCGTCAAAGACCCTGGTGCCATTGGGTTCTGTGGCAAAATAGCCAACTGTTTCGCCAATTCTTTCGTATCTTTTTTATGAATATCCTCGCCGTTTAAAATAACGGCGCCCCCTTTAGGTGCGATGATTCGGCAAATCGTCTTCAACAGAGTGGATTTACCGCATCCATTGGATCCAATCAAGGCCGTTACCTTTTCCAAAGGAATCCTGATATCTACGTCCGCACTGATAATCTTATGTGCATACCCAGTAGAAACGTGTTGTAATTCAAATGCCATAGTTTATCCTCTCGTCCGTGCCAATACATATAGAAAATAGGGTGCACCCACCAATGCCACGATGATGCCTACTAGCATTTCATCTGGAGCAATGATGACTTGTCCTAGCCAATCTGCTGAAAGCAACAATAGAGCCCCCAACAATAGGGTAACTGGTAAATAATAGCGATGATTCACACCCACTAAGCGCCGTGCAATATGTGGCGCCACAAGTCCGATAAAGCCAATACTACCACCCACAGCGATACAAGAGGACGCAATGGCTACGGCGATACAAAGGAATGTCACCCGTTCTTTCGTAATGCGTGCGCCTAAGCCGATAGCCGTTTCTTCATTCAGATTCAGCACATTCAATTTTATAGAGTAACAATATAACACGATAGCTCCAATAGCCACAATTGGCGCTAGCACCATCACGTGGTTCCAGCTGTTACCAAAAATCGTACCGATGAGCCAAGTATTAATCTGATTAAACTTATCTGGGCTCAAGGTCACCATGGTCACCATTTGCACTGCATGGATTCCTGCAGATAAAGCAATACCATTCAAAATCAATGTCATAGGGGACAAGCTACGTCCTTTACGGTAAGACATGCGGAAAATAAGTAGTGCCGCCAATCCCCCGCCAATGATGGCAAATAATGGAGCTTTCCAAATCGTAGTGATCGCATTGGCTGGTTCAAAATAGACGTACAACATCACCGCTACACCGGCCCCTGCATTGACACCGAGTACACTCGGGCTAGCTAGTTCATTGCGAGTGATCGTCTGAAAGATGGCTCCAGACAAGGCTAAACCAGCACCGATACAAATGGCCAACACGGATCGAACCATACGGAAGTCGAAGACAATGCGCTCTTGCCACTCGGTCCCATAGCCAGCAATAATACGCACTAAGTCCATGTAAGAGAACTCAGAAAATCCCGTTCCTAAATGGACCACAAACATCAATGCCAAAGCCACTAGTAAACCAATGGACCACATGGCAAATCGTCTACCTTGATGCATTAGTTAGCCCCCTTTCGATTCGCTAAATAGAGAAAGAAAGGAACCCCAACTATGGCTGTGACTGCCCCTAAAGGCACTTCAAATGGAGGCGACACCACACGTGCCACTGTATCTGCTATGATCACCACGATAGCCCCTAAGACAGCAGAAAAAGGAATCACTTTTTCATAGCTAAGCCCTACCATGTAGCGCGCCATATGTGGCACAATGAGGCCTACAAAACCGATAGGCCCTGCAATGGCTACAGCAGAACCGCTCAACAACAATACGGTAAGTCCCGCCAACAGACGAATTTGAGTCAACTTTCCACCTAAACCAACAACTACCTCATCACCTAAGCTAAGCAAGGTAATTTGTTTAGAAATGGCTAAGGCAACTAACACGCCGATCAGCGTCCACGGAGCCACCAACAGCACTTGCTCCATGCGAACACCACCGATACCACCAGCAGTCCAGTAGCTCATATCTTGGGCTACGTCAAAAAAGACAACTAGCGCTTGTGTGACCGCCATAAAGATAGCGCTTATAGCACTACCTGCTAAAGCTAAGTAGACCTTAGATCCCTTTGCCATACCTCGATTGGCTAAGTATAAAATACAGGCTGTCGCCAACCCAGCTCCTAAAAAGCTGAATAGAATGGTCATATTCAAGCTCGCCATAGGAAATGCAATCATAGCGATGGCTAGGCCAAAACTAGCCCCTGCATTCACCCCTAAAATTGATGGGCTCGCCATAGGATTGTTCGTAATCCCTTGCATGAGCGCCCCAGCGACGGCAAAATGAATACCGCAGATGAAAGCCACCAATAACCGAGGTATACGAATCGTGTTGATGACAATCCCATCTATGTTTCCGGTTCCATTCCAAATACTAGCCCAGATCATCTCCAATGAAATAGATCTAGCCCCTACCGACAAGAACACGAAACTGCCTAAACCTAGGATAAGTAAGGCCAATAGCATTTGCCCTGTAAACTTTCCTAAGAAAGAAGTATTCGCATCCGATGTATAGGATGAAGATATCTCTTTACGTACCATGTATCTCCTTTCTTATATATACTGAAAACTACTATATTGCAGAAATAACTGCTTTGTAGCTAGCCCAATGTATTTCAACCCTTCCCACGTATTTAATACGCTATTTAGGCATCCTTTCACATCGTAGGAAAAAGAAGCTGTAACAAAATACAGGCATCCCGTATTTCGTTACAGCTCTTATCATTTGGGAAATACTACTTTCACCAGTATTTTAAATTATAAACTTGCCGTTAAGGAGAACATGAATGTACGGCCATTTCCTAACATTACACCATTGCTATGTAATGCATTCCAATAGGATTTGTTAAGCACATTGTACACATCAGCACGGAATGTCATTGGCGTATTACCTGCATTCCAAGTATAACGAGTACCTAAATCCCAAGTGAAGTATCCACTAGTTTTCACCGTATTAGTATTATTTGCATAGGCAGATCCTGTATAGTTCAAGCGAGTAGATACAGATAATCCTTTCACTCCTTTAATGTCTTGATCAACACCCAATGTTGCATTCACTGTTGGGGCGCCTTCAAATTTGTTACCTTTCAGTTTTGTGCTGCTAGTATCTTTTGTATATTTAGAATCTAACCACATTAACCCGCCTAATACTCGAGTACCTTTTACAGGTTCACCAAATACATTCAACTCTAACCCGCGAGCACGAACTTCGCTATTTAAACCATATTCATTAGTGGCAACATCTGTTGTATAGGATGGGTTACGCACCTCGAAAGCACTCAATGTAGCTGCATATTTTCCCATGTCTACTTTTGTACCCACTTCCATTTGTTTAACTTTAACAGGTGCCATCAATTCATTTTCATTTTTTGTACCAGCTGGAGCAGAAACCCCGGCTTTTAAGCCTTCCATGTAGTTCGCATAGACAGATACTTTGTCATTGAATTTATGAACAATACCTACAGCTGGGCTTACAGCATGACTATTATAGGTAGTTTCTTTTGCACCATAGTTTGTGCTTCTTACTTTCTGATAGCGTGCGCCAAGAATGAACTGCCATGCTTCATCTTTTGTAACAATACGGTCTGTTAAGGAAACGCCTGTTAAAATTTGCTTACTAGATAGTGGAGATTCCCAAGATGTTTCTGTTGCAGTTCCCCAGTTTGTTGCTTGTTTCAAATAATTGAATCCAGATACCGTATTTAAGATATTATTCTGCGTATATACTTTTTGTTCTAAACGAGTCGCGGCCAAACCAATATGATGTGTTACATCACCTGTCACTACCTTACCTCGAAGACCTGCTTCTGCAGAAATTCCTTTATTAATTTGGTAGTTATGACGATAGCGAATATTCGCATCACCCTTAGCTAAATTAGTCACTGTGAACTCATTATATTTGTAGTCCATAGATGTATAACGAGCACCAATACCCGCATACGCAGTCCAATCTTTATTAAGATCATATTCACCACTAACTACACCATATTTTTCAGTAACACGGCGGAATGTGTCAGTAGCGCCATATTTCATATCATTATCAATATGAACTGGTGTGAAAGGATTTTCTTTTGTTGTATTTTTCAAAGAACCATTATTAAATAGTACACGGTATTGAGGATTTAATGTCGCATGATATACATATCCCAAGTCAACAGCCGCGCGGAATTTGTCACCTCGTACATCGGCACCAATGACAACAGAGCTAGTTTGACGTTCTTCATCTTTAACCGATGTTCCACCATTTCGATTTAATACATTGAGGCGAACACCATATTTGTTATTATCGCCAAAACGATGTCCTACATCTACGTGTTGTGTAAATTCACTACCATTGCCATAGGAAAGTTTCACTTTATTAATGGCTTTATCCGTAGCACGTTTAGGTACAAAGTTAATCGTACCACCTACTGTACCATTTGGTGCCATACCACCTAATAATGCGCTTGGTCCCTTGATAACTTCTACACGATCATACCCTTCAGTACCTGTATAGAAACGTGGGGCAATACTGTACAAACCATTAAATTGCATGTCTTGTTGTGTTGTACGGAAACCACGGATAGACCAAGAACTAGATGCACCAGATAAAGATACATCTTTCACAGACGCATCATTTTTTACTACGTCCGTAATTTCTGTAGCTTGTTTATTTTCTAACAATTCGTTTGTATATCCAGTTACATTGAACGGTGTTTCAATAAAACTTTGACGACCTAATACACCCATCAAGTTGCTGTTCGCTACTTGACCACCTGCATAAGCACCTTCTACAGTAGCTGGTGTTACCGCTACCTCTGGTGTTTCAACCGTAGCTGTATTAACCGGTGCTTTCACCACAAACTCACCTAAATCAAATACTTGTACAGCATGCGCAGTGCCACCCAATTGGAATAATACACCTGTTGCTGCTGCAAATGATAACAATTGCTTTCTTGTTTTGCTATTCATTCTATAACTCCTACACAAAAACCTTACCA
>CAUSMY010000103.1:0-5739 GCA_963533015.1 uncultured Veillonella sp. | reverse complement strand
ATCATGTAAAATTTGAAGTTCTTGATTCACTTCAATACGCAACGCTTGGAACGTTCGTTTCGCTGGATGCGGTCCATCTTGTCTTGCTTTAGCTGGTATAGCTCGCTTGATAATATCCACCAATTGACCAGTCGTAACAATTGGCTCCTCAGCTCTCGCTTCCACAATAAACTCTACAATACGTTTGGCCCATCGTTCTTCCCCATACTCCCAAATGATGCGATATAGTTCTTCACTAGAATACGTGTTAACTATCGTTTCCGCAGTTAATACTCCACTTTGATTCATTCGCATATCTAGTGGACCATCTTGCATATAGGAAAATCCTCGTTCGGCTGTATCTAATTGATGACTGGATACGCCTAGATCAAAGACAAATCCATCTGCTTTTTCTATGCCTGCATTGAGCAAGGCTTGTTTTAAGTTAGAGAAATTAGTTTCAATAACCTTCACCTGACAGCTCAAATCTTCTAACCGTTTTGATGCTGCTTGCAATGCTGCTACGTCTTGGTCTAAACCTACAATCATACCTTCTGCAGATAACTGTTCACCAATGGCATGGGAATGTCCTCCCCCACCCAAAGTACAATCTACATAGATTCCATCTGGTTTAATTGCCAATCCTGTTAGCGTTTCATTGAGTAACACACTCACATGATGAAAGTCCATAATCCCTCACTTAAAATCCAATGTCATCTAAATCCAACTCTTCGGCTAATTCTTCAATATTGCCATAAATCTCATCATTATAGGCATCCCAACGAGCTTTATTCCATACTTCAATGCGCTCACCATTACCAACGATGATAGCATCTTTTTTTAACTGTGCATGCTTTCTTAGATTACTCGGAATCAACACACGACCTTGCTTATCAAACTCGAGATCTGCAGCTCCCCCTACAAAGAAACGCACAAACGCACGCTGTGCAGATTTATTGGAACTTTGGGCACTTAGCTTTTTGGCAATTTCTTCAAATTTTTCTTGTGTATAAATGGCTAGCGTATTATCTAAATATCTGGTAACAACACAGTTTTCACCAAGTTGTTCGCGCATTTTAGCAGGAATTATCATGCGTCCTTTACTATCAATTGTATGTGAAAATTCACCTTTAAACATAGCAAGGACACCTCCTTTTTTATACACCTTTTTGCCCTATTACCACTATATGGTAAATTCTACCACATTTCACCACTTTTAACAACACAATAACCACTCATTTTATAGATATTTATGCAAATTGTATTCGTTTATCCTTAACAGCGAACATTTGATGTTGTAAATATTATTTTATTCGTATATATAATTGGATTAATCGAACATTTATTAACTATAATAAAGTGGTAGAAAGTGGTGAATTATTTCTATATTTTGATACATTATGAATCTATGTATAGAAAACTGCATAACAAAAAGAGAGTTGAATTATCTCTTCAACTCTCTTTGTAATATATGTACTATAAGATTCACAGTACTTGTATGTAATTCTATCTACGTGTATATTTTATAACTGCCCGACGTGCTTCATAGCATCATATATACGTTGTGCCAACCCAGTAATTTGTCGTTTAGGAACTGAACATACTGCCACACGAATCCCTCTAGATACAGGAATTAAGTACACATGTTCTTTCATCAATTCCTCTGTCACTTCAGCTGGTGCATCGCTTGGTATTGTCACAAAGAAACCTCCCATATATGGCAGCATAGGTAGTCCAATAGTTTTACCTTCTTCTTCTAAAATAGCAGCACGTTCTTCTACTAACTTAGAGTAACCAAGAATTTCCTCTTCATACCGTCTCATTTTTTCTGGATCATGAACGATATTCGCCATCGTACGCATAGCTGGACGATTAATATTGGACCAAGTGCCACGAGAGGTCATTTGATTGATATCAAAAAACTCTTGTGCCACTTCTGCATCAGAAGTAATCCCTAACATACAGCCCACACGTTGTCCATACATCGTGAAACCTTTAGAAATACTGTAGCAAGCTACTCCTAGTATTTCTTTAGGTAGATTTTCGAACTTCTTGAAGAAACGACGAACTTTTTCTTTTTCGCCAGAAAAATCAATATAAGCCACATCAATACCGATGATTACTTTATTTTTTCCATTAGCTACCAAATTTTTAGACATGCCTAGGACTTTATCCCAATCACTTTCACATAAAGAGAATCCTGTTGGGTTATTACCAGGTGTATTGATGATGATTAACACATTTTCCTGTGTCTTAGCCAATTCTAAGGTAAGCGTTTCTAGAGCCGGGAAATTAAATTCAAATGCCTCATTAAACAAAGGATATGTCACTAATTCTCTACCATTATCTGCACAAATTTGTTTATATGCACCCCAATGCCAATCAGCTGTGATGACCTTATCTCCAATTTCTGTATAGTTGTGAACTAAATGATGAATCCCACCTGTACCACCAGTCGTAGCAATTCCTTCGATATAGGCGTTTGGACGAGACTCACTAAAACATTCTTGCTTACATGCCTCGATGAACTCCGGCAATCCTTCAATTGGAGCATATGCGATGTATTCATTGCGTGGCAAATTACGGAACTCATCCTCTACAACCTTTAAAAATACGATATCTCCGTTTTCATCAAGGATAGACCCAACAGTACCGATTAAAACATTTTCTTTACCATATATTCTTGCTGCTTCTTGCGCTCGAGAGTTTGTTGCAAAGATGGCGTCATTTGCTTTTTTCCCACGCGCTTGTTTCGCTGCCATGCTCATGTGTAACACCTTCCTAATTTATACTTATATGTAATATCTATCTACTAGTGTACAAAAAAATTGCTTTGACTACAAGACATTGAGCTCATGTATACACAATAGTTTTTACTACCTTCAATTTTATTTGTATTTTGAAAATATCTCCTGTATACATATCTAGTATGTAATGATATGTATATGCCATTATATAATCATTTCTCTATATACTTATAGTAATATGTACGTTCCATTTCTCTTTGTAACAACTATATATTAAAAATATAGAAAATAAAAAGCAGATACACAACCGCAATGGATTGTATATCTGCTATCTTTATATAGTGACCTGCCAAGGTCAATTCACCAGTATTGAATCCTCTATACATCTTTTACTTTTCTAGGATATTTAAGATAAATTTTAGAGAATTATTCCACTCTACCACCCAAGTAGGCTTCCATCACTCTAGGGTCATGGCGAATTTCTTCTGCTGGTCCTGAAAGAACGATTTTACCTGTTTCTAAAACATATGCATAGTCAGCTATTTTTAAAGCTTGACGTACGTTTTGCTCTACTAATAATACAGTCGTTCCTTCGGCACTAATCTCTTTGATAACTTCAAAGATTTCATTCACTACCAACGGCGCCAAACCCATGGATGGTTCATCTAGCAACAACAGTTTAGGACGAGCCATCAAAGCACGGCCGATCGCAAGCATCTGCTGTTGTCCACCCGACAGCGTACCGCCTAACTGGTAACTACGTTCGTCAAGAATAGGGAAACGTTTGAACACTTTCTTAATATCATCATTGATTTCAGCATCCTTACGAATATAGGCGCCCATTTCTAAATTTTCGTAAACACTCATATCCTGTAAAATTTGGCGTCCTTCTGGGACGAGGGAAATACCAGCTTTCACAATATCATGTGTTTTCATGGACGTAATATCCTTACCTTCAAAAGTAATGCGACCTTCCGTTGGTTTTACTAAGCCCATAATAGAACGCATAGTTGTCGATTTACCAGCACCATTGGCACCAATCAAAGATACAATAGAACCTTGAGGAACTTCTAAGTTAATAGATTTTAAAGCTGTAATATGTCCATAACCAGCTACTACATTTTCAATTTTTAACATATTATTCCTCCTTTCCTAAGTACGCTTCGATTACATCAGGATTGTTTTGAATTTCTTGTGGTGTACCTTCTGCAATCTTTTTGCCAAAGTTTAACACCGCCAAGCGATCACAAATATTCATCATCAACGCCATATCATGTTCAATAACTACAACTGTAATCCCTAAATCACGGATTTTGCCGATCAATTGGCGCAACACTTCTGTCTCACTATCGTTCATACCTGCCGCAGGTTCATCCAATAAAATCAATTGTGGATGTGTAGCTAAGGCACGAGCAATTTCCAAACGACGTTGCTTACCATATGGTAAGGATGTAGCTACTTCTTCTGCATCCTCTTCTAAACCAACGAGTTTTAAAAACTCATAGGCAATACCACGGCAACGCTCTTCTTCAATGCGTTGGCGTTTTGTACGGAAGAAACTAGACAACACACCAGAACCTGTACGACAATGCATACCTGTCAATACAGTCTCCAAGGCCGTCATATTACCAAAGAGACGGATATTTTGGAACGTTCTAGCAATCCCCATCTCCACTGTACGATGTGGCTTAATACCTACCACATTCATACCATCGAATACAATATTACCAGTGCTTACAGGGAACACCCCAGTAATTAAGTTAAATAACGTCGTTTTACCAGCACCATTGGGTCCGATGACACCAAAGACTTCTCCTTGATTCACTTGGAAGGTAACACCTGTTAAGGCAGCCACACCGCCGAAGCTTTTACTTACATCATCTAATTGTAATAGCATGGTTACCTCCTATTCTTGACCAGATTTACTTTGTGCCTTATAAGCTTCAAAGCGTTCTGTTAATACTTGTGATTCAGGAATATATGGTTTCTTTTTTACCCCTAATTTACGATAGATTTTGTCCATTAATTCTTCTGTCAAAATACCATCAGGACGAACCGCCATCAAGATAACAAGTAAAGCTCCATAAATAATATCACGATAATCAGCTAAGAAACGCAATACTTCTGGTAATAATGTCAAAATGAACGAGCCTAGTACAGACCCCCATACTACATTAGAACCACCAAATACTGGGAATAATAAGATTTGTACTACTTTGTGGTAGCTAAAGTCTGTAGGGTTGATAAAGTTTGTAATATGTGCATACAAACCACCGCCAATGCCGGCAATGAAAGCACCGATGACAAAAGCTAACATTTTATAATACACCACATTGATACCCATCAATTCTGCTGCATGGTCATCTGCTTTGATAGCTTGGAATGCACGGCCTACACGACTATTATGGATACGTAAGCAGAATAGAATAACTAACGCTAAAATCACTAACAAGATGACAATAGTTAACAAGTTACCCCATGTTAATGCATCGATATCTAACAATCCGTCCATATCAAATTCATACACATAGTTTGTCAATTCTTGGGCAATCGCTGGAATCCCTGAAAGACCCAATGCTCCATGTGTCACTTCCAAGTTCAAGAAAATAACACGTACTACTTCACCAAAACCTAAGGTAGCAATGGCTAAGTATAACCCTTTCAAACGCGTCGTAGGTAAACCAATTACAATAGCTACTAAGGCCGCTACGATACCACCGATGAAGATAGCAATCGGAATTGGTAGTTCAGCTTTCAGAGTGAGCAAAGCACCTACGTAAGCACCAACACTCATAAAACCAGCTGCGCCCAATGTCAACTGCCCTGTAGAAAGGGTGAAGAAAATAGAAATACCCATAATGGCATTAATGATGAAAAACATGACAATTTGTAGATAATATGGATTTAAAATTTCACTCATGGTCGTCCCCCCTTATCTTTGGATCCGAATAACCCTTGTGGTCTCCAGAATAATAAGACAATGATTAAACCGAAGGCTACAGCATCACGGTAC
>CAUSMY010000102.1:0-5812 GCA_963533015.1 uncultured Veillonella sp. | reverse complement strand
GCCCAAGCATATATAGCACAGTTTTACCCAGAACATGTATATGAACAAACGCGTATTGAAGTGACACATCTCGAGGAATTGTTTACTGCATCAGGACGTATAGTGATAGACTTAGGCTGGAAAGCATTGTATAAAAAAATAAAATCCTCTGATGAGACCGAAGAAGACCAAGAAGAAGCCTCGTTGCCAGTTGTGAAAAAAGGAAACTCTGTAACAGCGCGGGATAGCAAGGCGGATCAACGTAAAACGAAGCCACCTAGCCGCTTTACGTCGGCTACATTAGTTCAGGCAATGAAAGAGATTCACAAATATGTGAAACAGGAAGAGTTAAAAAAACAACTAAAGGATGTATCTGGTATTGGTACAGAAGCGACACGGGCTACGATTATTGGAGAGTTAGTGAGTCGTAAGTTCCTCAAGGAAGAGGGAAAAAAGAAAACCTTGATACCTACAGAGGAAGCCTATACATTAGTGGATGCTTTGCCAGATACCTTGTTGTATCCAGACTCTACAGCGATTTGGGAAGAACGACTAGCTCAGATGAGTGAGGGAAAAGAAAAACTAGATGTGTTCTTGCAAGATCAATCTAAATTCATAGTGGAACTAATTGATTTTGTAAAGGACCGTGTGGGGCATACACCGAAAACAGATATGGAACTCAGTGCAAATAAAAGAGCTGGTACACAGCGCCGAATAGGGGCGACGGCACAACGTACAGGCCGCAATTGTCCGAAGTGTAAGACTGGTGACATGTTGCTACGTAAAGGTCCGTATGGAGAGTTTTATGGATGTTCTAATTTTCCCAAATGTAAACATACGGAGCAAATCGCTGTAAAAGGAGAAGCAGCTATCGATTCTACTCGTAGTGTTTCAAATCCAGAGGGAAGCAAGGGAAACTTTGAAACTTCAGGAAAGATATTGGATGACACACACAAAGAGTATACTTGTCCGCGATGCAAAAAAGGATATTTAGTTCAATACGAACAGAAACTAGAACCTATTTGGAAGTGCAGCGAGGGTAGTTCTTGTCGTACGAGTTGTGCCGATGTAGGAGGAAAACCAGCCATCTATGCGCATAGGAAATGATCTATACTTGTTGTATTAGATGCAGAATCAGTAACATAGTATATAGTACAGATATAAAAAAGAGGAATGTTGATACGATGTGTTCAACATTCTTCTTTTTATGGTGTTTGTATGTTTGTATAGGGACTACTGCCAGTAAGCAATAGAGCTATCTTCTTTTGCGTCCGCCACTACTAGAGCTACTGGATTTAGCGCGTCGTACGCGAGTGTTGGCACCTTTATGTCCGCGAGCTTTATGAGCTTTTGCTTTTGTAGCTTGGTAAGTACTTTTAATTTTAGGTTTCTTGCTAGTAGTTTCCTTCTTAGGTGCTAAGCCAGATCCTTTAGTTTTTACTTGGCCATCTTTTGTATATTTCGTTAACGTAGCTTGGATAGAGCGTTCAATGCGGCGCACCCAAATTTCTTCTGCTAGTGTAGCAAAGGTAACAGCTACCCCTGTGGAACCTGCGCGACCAGTACGGCCGATGCGATGGATATAATAGTCCATATCATGAGGCACATCAAAATTGTACACATGGCTCACACCTTCGATATCAATGCCACGGGCTGCAATATCTGTAGCTACCAAAATCGGTGGGTTGCCTTTTGCGAATTCTTTTAGTACTTGGGTACGACGACCTTGTGTCATATCGCCATGAATTTCGCCTAGTTCTACACCTTTGCGGGCTAAATCATAAGCCAGCTTGATAGCACCTTCTTTCGTATTACAGAATACGATGGCAAGGTATGGACTGTCTGCTTCCAACATAGCCACAAGACGGTTTACTTTGTCTTGCTCCTCCATCATGTATACTTTTTGTTCAATTGTATCAAGCGTAATATTCTCTCCTTGTACTGTAACAGATGTTGGTTTTTGCATGTAAGCTTTCGCTAAGTTTCGGATTTTGTCTGGAATAGTAGCGGAGAACATCAATAATTGACGTTTACCATCGGTACCACTGATCAACTTTTCAATATCTGGTAAAAACCCCATGTGAAGCATTTGATCAGCTTCGTCTAGTACAACACGGCGGATAGAGTTTAAATGTAAGGTACCACGATTGACGTGATCTAATAGACGACCAGGAGTGCCGATGATGACATGAGGACGACGACCTAACTTTTGAAGTTGACCTTCAATAGTTTTGCCACCAATAAGTGGTAGTACATCTACGCCTAAGATGGCACCTAAGTGTCTAGCCTCCTCTGCAATTTGTTGAATGAGCTCACGGGTAGGAGCAATGATGAGAGCTTGCTCTTGTTGTAGGTCCACGTGGATGCGTTGTAATAGTGGCAACAAGAATGCTAAGGTTTTACCAGTCCCTGTTTGGGCTTTTGCAATGACATCTTGCCCCTTGAAGATGAGAGGAATGGATTTTTCTTGGATTGGTGTAGGCTGTTTCACGCCTACCTTTTGTAATGCTTGTATTAGCTCAGGCACAATGCCTAAGGATTGAAATGATTTCATAGTGTATCTCCGTTTCTAAATGACTTAATAATATTATTATAACATATTTCTATATAGGTGGGTCTGTAAAAGTTCTTTCACACAGGGATAGAACAATATGTATTAGATGGTCTAGTTGTAAAAAAAAGGGGGACCTAACAGGAGGTGCAAGCCATAGAATACGCTACAACATATAAGGTTTAGGGTATAGATAATGAGAAACATATAGCTCATATTTCATTATTGTTTGTATAATGAAATTGATAATAATAAAATAGCATACAAAGTATACACCTGTAGAATAATACATTTATTGAGTATTATACTTGATAAAAATAGAATTATAATTTTACGAAATGGAGAAAATAAAATGAGATTCCTTATTGATAATTTTTTATAATATGCTATAATATCAATTATGATTCATATAAGTATATATATGATAGGTTTGGTTGTTATGTTTTATATGTAGGAGGTGTAGTATGGTTAAGAAACTATCCGAGATGAAACCAGGTGAAGTTGGTACTGTAGTAGCTATCAATGGAGCTGGTAACATCAAGCATCGTTTAGTAGATATGGGTGTTGTACCTGGTACAGCGGTGCGCGTGATGAAGTATGCGCCATTGGCAGATCCAGTGGAAATCAAAGTGAAAAACTTTGAGTTATCACTTCGCGTAAGTGAAGCACAAATGATTGATATTGAAGTCCAATAAAAGGAGATGCTAAGATGGCAGACAACACACATGCCAAGATTGAGGTTGCTTTAGCCGGTAACCCTAACTGTGGTAAAACAAGTTTATTTAACAATATGACGGGGGCCCGTCAACACGTAGGTAACTACGCAGGTGTTACAGTAGAGAAAAAAGTTGGGGAAGCGAAAATTGATGGTCATGACATTGAAATCATTGACTTACCAGGTACGTACTCCTTAACAGCACGTTCTCTCGATGAATTGGCAGCACGTAACGTTATCATCAATGAAAATCCAGAATTGATTGCTAATGTAGTGGATGCATCCAACTTAGAACGTAACCTGTACTTAACAGCGCAATTAATTGAACTAGAACAACCATTGCTACTTGTTTTGAACATGGTAGACGTGGCAAAAGAAATGGGTTTAAAGTTCAATAATAAAAAATTAGAAGAATTGACAGGTTCCACAGTCGTAGAAACGATCGGTCGTAGCAATAAAGGTACAGAAGATGCACTACGTGGTATCGTGAAAGTATCTAAAGAACGCAAAATTCCTAACGTACGCGTTAACTATGGTGACGTATTGGAACCAGCTATCGCAGAATTAGAAGCAGAAGTAGCGAAACTTGACACTGGTCGTTATCCACATCGCTGGGTAGCTATCAAGTTATTAGAACAAGATACAGATATCTTAGAAAAAGTACAAGAATTAGACAAATCTGGTGTGGTGCTTAGCAAAGCAGAAGCATTGCGCACAGATTTGAACAAATCTGTTGATATGGATATCGTATTCCAAGAATATCGTCACCGTTTTGCAGTAGAGGTATTCAACAACATTCTTGAAGTAGTGCCTGAACATAAAGATACAAAATCCGACAACATCGATAAAATCTTAACGAACCGTTGGTTAGGCATTCCTATCTTCTTATGCATCATGTGGGTTATGTTCTACTTAGTTATCAACGTAGCAGAATATCCTAAAGGATGGTTGGAAAGTGCTTTCAAATTATTAACAGATTTCATCGGCGCTAATTTAGAAGATGGATTGTTAAAATCCTTGTTGAATGACGGTATCATCGGTGGTGTAGGGGCTGTTATCAGCTTTATCCCTCATATCGTTCTGTTGTTCGTATGTATTTCCTTCTTAGAAGATACTGGCTACATGGCACGTGCGGCATTCGTTATCGACCGTGTGATGCGTGGTGTAGGTTTACATGGTAAATCTTTCATTCCTATGTTATTGGGCTTTGGTTGTAACGTACCATCCATTATGGGTGCTCGTATTCTAGATAACCCACGAGACCGTATGATTACGATCTTAGTATCTCCATTTATGAGTTGTAGTGCTCGTTTGCCAGTATATACATTATTAGCAGCAGCATTCTTCCCTCCAGAAGATGCACCGACGATCTTGTTGGGTATCTATGTATTGGGTATCGTAGTAGCCGTTGTAACTGCAAAAGTACTTCGTACATATGTATTTAAAGGTGAAGCAGAACCATTCGTAATGGAAATGCCTCCATACCATATGCCAACACTTCGTTCCGTAGGTATTCATATGTGGGAACGTTCCGTAATGTACCTTAAAAAAGCAGGTACATTCATCTTGGCAGCATCTATTCTTATTTGGTTCTTAACATCCTTCCCACAAGATGTGGAATACTCTCAAGACTATGATGCAGCTCGCGAACAAGTGACAATGACACATGCTCATATGGCAGATGAGATTTTAGTGAATGCTATGTTGGTAACAGAAGAACAACAAGCAGAGGCGAATGATATCTTAGGTCAAATGCTTGCCTTAGACGAAGAGCATAAAGATGACCCTCCAGCTGAAGAGGAAGAAGCAACAGCAGACGAACCTGCACAAGATGGTGCAGAAGCAACTGAAGCTAAAGAAGAAGTAGAAGAACCAGCATACTTCGAAGAGTTAAAAGCAGATGCTTTATATCCTGTGGCATGGAATCTATATACAAACCATAAAGCAGAAGAAGGCGAAATTAAAGATTTAGATCTTCAACAAGGTAAAGAAAAAATTGAACAATCCTATGCAGCTGACTTAGGACGTTTTATTCAACCTATAATGGAACCACTTGGATTTAACTGGCGTGTAAATATCGCTGTAGTAGCAGCGGTAGCGGCAAAAGAAGTAATGGTAAGTACATTAGGTACTATTTACGCGATCGAAGCAAGTGATGCGGATTCTAAATCCTTGGAAGAGTTCTTGTCTACTGATCCAGACTTCACACCGGCCATCGGTTTAGGCTTGATGGTATTTGCCTTGTTATACTTACCATGTTTAGCAACTATGGCTGTATTAAAACGTGAAACAGACTCTTGGAAATGGTTCGGAGCTGTGTTTGCTTACACAAGTATCTTAGCTTGGGTAGGTGCATACTTAGCAGTTCATATTGGCCGTGCTTTAGGTTTGGGCTAATAAATAATGATATTGAATAACCAATATAACTGAGATTGAGAAAAGTTTTATTTCAAGATATGGCTTAATTATGCAGTTTGTTGCATTCGCAAAATAATTTTTAAAAAGTACTTGAAAATGAGAAAGAGATGGTGTATACTATGGATAGTGTTATTGTATACGCAATTGGT
>CAUSMY010000101.1:0-5830 GCA_963533015.1 uncultured Veillonella sp. | reverse complement strand
ATCTTCTTCATTTACCATAATGGAAATTCGACAATCCTCTGAGATAATAACGCTTCGCCCTTGATACGATTCCGCCAATTTCGGGGAAATTAAATGCTTTTCTACTAATACATCTCGTTCTATGGGCTCTAATGTTTCTAAATTAATCTTTGTAAACGTCGAACCATAGGCGGCTTGTAAAGGATTCATCGCCGATCGCATTTGTTGTTCTACTGTATCGATAGCCTCTTTTTTCCCTCGACTCGTAAATGGTATACCTTTAAAATTTCTCGCCAATCGTATGCGACTAGATAATACTATGGGATGAGCCTTTTCATTTTCCTTCATCCAAGGAGACATCGGTTCATCTAAAATTGTTTGTAACATAGCTCCTCCTTATTTGGATCCTTTTGACTCTTCTAACGATTTAATTTTGTCTCGAATATTTGCTGCTTTTTCAAATAATTCCTGTTTAACGGCTTGTATCAACTCATGTCTAAGCTGTTGAATTTGTTTCTCCACTTTTAAATCTGCCGCCCCTCGTTGCGGTACTCGCCCCTCATAGGAAATGGAACCCTGTATCCGTTTAATCAAAGGTGTCAATTGATTTTGAAATGCACTATAGCAAGTATCGCAGCCCAACCTGCCAAGATGGTTGAACTCCGAAATTGTCATTCCACATTGTGGGCACTGAACAGCCTTACTAGAATTCAACGTCCCCTGCGGATAGATGGCATTGGCAAAAAATTGATTATTAAAAAATGTATCATCAAACATAGAGGAAAACATGGAACTTTGTCCTTGTTCTTTTTGACTCGCACATTGCGTGCAGTAATGATGTTCCTCTTTCACACCATTTACAATCGATGTCATATGAACACTAGCTTGCTCATGACCACAAGATTCACATTTCATCACTTACACCTCCTCATTGACAATATTCATAATGGCCTCATAGAATCGTTCTGCCGATTCTTTTCTATACTCCATAGGCACATCTGTTAAGATCCTAAGAAATGCTTCATGTAACATTGCCGCTTCCCGTTTTGTAATTCGCGCCTCTTGCATGTGTTGAAATAATACCTTATCTACATGACCAATTGTGATCTGCGGGTCTTCTTCATTTCTACGATGCACATGTTGCTGTAAAGGAATTAGAACATGCGTTGGTTGTGGCTCTAAGATTCTCGTAATCGTAATGGATCCACCTAATCCACGTCTAGACTGTACTATAAATCCTCTATCATTAGAAAATCGTGTGCTCAACACATAACTAATCTGCGACGGTGCGCAATCTAATGTTTCTGCTAATTCGTTACGTCTAACTGTAATACCTTCTTGCTCTTCTAATAGTTTTGTCAATATAAATTGTTCAATTTTATCTGCTAAAACACTCATAACTTCCTCTTTTCTGAGTTGTATCAAAGACATACTATGTCATACACCTCTATTTGACTTTTTGTCTTTTTGACTTGAGTACAGTATATCTGACTTTTTGACCTTTGTCAAATACTTTTTTGACTTTTTGACTTTTACATTAAAAAAAAGTAGCATATCCCATTGGATATGCTACTTCTAGTGTCTACTTATTCTTAGTAAACAATTCCGCTCTTATGTGTATATTTTGTGTGTTTTTATGTGTTAGGTTTATGTGTGTTTTTAAGTGTTAGGTTTGTGTATGTTTTGTTTGTTGTGTGTTAGGTTTGTGTGTAAAAGCGAAATAGTATAATAAGACTTACCTAGACAATTATTGACGGCTACCTAATTTGGAGTCCAAGAATAATTGTGCAGAACGGCTATCTTGTGCAAATGTGAATTGATCTACTAAGTCAGTTGCATTTGCTTCTTCTTCTACTTGTTCTTCTACGAACCAGTTCAAGAAGGATACTGTTGCATAATCTTTTTCTTCTAATGCTAATGCATATAAGTCGTGGATTTTACCAGTAATCATTTGCTCGTGAGCCAATACTGCTTTTGCCACGTCTAATGGATTAGTCAAAGTAGATGCTGTATTTTTTACATCACCTAATGTTACTTTTTCGTTGTTGCTTTGTAAGTAATCGATGAATTTGAAAGCATGTGTTACTTCTTCTTGGTATTGTGCACGCAACCATGCAGAGAAACCTTTGAAGTTAGCATCAGCCATAGCTAAAGAAAGAGCTAGATAAGTGGATGCTGCATTAAATTCGAAAATTACTTGTTCATTTAAAGCTTGAGCTACTTTTTGATTCATTTTATTACACCTCATATATACTTAGTAATTACTGACAATAAACATATTGATATGTTCCCATATCGTGATTTCATTATAACAGATTCATCGAAACAAATCAATATACTTTTTCTAATTTTTTCGATTTTTTATCATTTATTTTTAAATTTGAGAATTATTTATGATAATATCAACTGAAATGCTCAACTATTCATGCATACCTTTTTGAAAGAGAGTATACTATCTATGCAAGATCTTTATTACTATTATTTTACAATGAATTGGAGGTGATGATGTATGATGAATTTTATGACCCGTGCTTTTAAAAAAGTAATGAAATCTACAGAGGGGAACAAAGTAAAAGTCTACATCATCTCTGGTTTCTTGGGGGCCGGTAAGACTACGTTTATACAGCAATTGATTCAAGAATTACCAGACCCATCCAAGATACTAGTGTTAGAAAATGATTTTGGACAGGTTAATTTAGATGGAGCCATCCTTAGAGAAAAAGGCTATACCGTTAGAGAGTTGACCTCTGGCTGCATTTGTTGCAGTCTAGCTGGCGATTTTAGACGAGCTTTGGCAGATATCCTAGACACAAAAGAATTAGAGTATATCATTATTGAACCATCTGGGGTGAGTCAATTATCAGACATTCTAGCCATCTGCAAAGATCCATCTATCGCTAAACGCATCGAGCTCACTGGTTGCGTATCCATTGTGGATGCGATGCGAGCTCCTATGTATTACAAAAATTTTGGCATTTTCTTCAAAGATCAAATCGCCTACTCTAGTCAAGTCTTTATTAGTCATCAAGAAGATGATCAGTTATTACAAGAAACATTGGAAATTATCCGCACCCTAAATCTAGCGGCTCCCATTTATATATTACCTTGGGAAGAAATTACACTTTCAAAATATATTTCCATGCACCCACATGAGCAGGCAGTTTCTTCTTTAGCGCCTACACAAACTATCGAAAATCACAAAGGCCATCATACAGATCGGAACCATCCCGAAATTCCACATCATGATCACATTGCTCACCATGCACAAGCAAAAGATTCTTTCTTGACATGTACTGTAGAATGTACCTTGCCTAGAACAATATCGGAATGGCACTTGCATTTACAAGCCTTAATCGACACGAATACAAGTGGCCATATTTTGCGATTAAAAGGTTGTATCCCTCTTTCCACAGGTGGTCAAGCCTTGGTACAATATAATGGAACTGGTTTGGAGATTACTCCTACTACATTACATGATTCCTATTTGACTATCATTGGACCTTCCTTAAACAATGATGCCTTACAATCTTTTATTAATGGTACGATGTAAATGAGTATGCAAAAGATTCCTACCTATGTGGTGATGGGATTTCTCGGCGCTGGGAAAACCACTGCCATCACTGCCGGTATTGAAAGTCACAAAATTTCTAATGTTTGTCTGTTTCAATTCGAGCAGGGCCTAACAAGTCCTGCTCTTTCCGACGACCGAGTACAAACCTTTTCTGTCGATGATGATCCTGAGTCTATTGTGGAACAATGTTGTGAAGTATTGCACAACCATACCTATCGAGAGCTTTGGATTGAATGGAACGGCGTGGGCTCCATAGAAACATTTAAACGTATCTGTTTACAGTCTCCCTTAGGAGATATCCTAGATATTCAACATATTTATTATGTAACAAATCCTTCCTGGATTGAAACACAGTTGCCCTACTTAGGTGCCATTCCTTTATCACAAATACGATATAGTAATACAATCCTATTAGGGAACAGTACAAATGAAAAGGACAAACAATATACAGAACTTGCTCCAGATAGTACGTGGATTGGATGTCAAACCATTCAACAATGGACGTTGGCAAAACCTATACAAAAGGCAAAATCTCGGTGGAAACCATATGCCTTACTGATCTTAGCACTTCTATTTGGCTATATCTTTTATGCCCAACCGACTTGGATTACTATGACAACAGCGATCATGTTGCAAATGGTTCCTTTTCTACTCTTGGGCACAGGCATTTCCGTTATTGTGGAGCAATATGCATCTCCCTATCGGATTGAAAAATATTTGCACCGCTCTCCTATATTGGCCTATGGACTTGCCATTATCATGGCCTGTACTATGCCACTATGCGACTGTGCTGTCATTCCCGTATTGCGCAGCTTAACACGACAAGGTATAGCCCCTAAGGTGAGCCTATTCTTTACGATGATCAGCCCTTTACTGAATCCCATTGTACTCTTATCTACGTATTATGCCTTCCCAAAAGAACCGATGATTCTCTGGGGGCGGCCTATATTGGGGATTATCTTGGCTTTCATTGTAAGTCAATATTGCGGTCCTCGCATCTTTGGCAAAAACGACGCCTTCCCTCCTTGGAAGCAGTTAACTCTCGTGAAATCTCTGTCAAATGACACCGGATTTTTTGGTAGATTACAAGAAGAAACATTACGCCTATTGCCCTTTATCTTAATTGGGTCTATACTTAGTAGTGGGTTACAATTATATTTGCCAAAACAATGGTTACATGATATATCCTTATCTGGATCTATCTTAGTCATTTTCGCCATGATGGCTCTCGCCTTTTGCGTATCCATCTGCTCTACAGCAGATGCTATCATAGCTCGGTCTTTCATCACTGTCATTCCACTACCTGGAATTTTGGCATTCTTAATTTTTGGACCTTTACTAGATATTAAAAACTATGTATTATTGCGAAACCTATTCCCTAGCTCTTTCGTGAAAGTATATAGTATATCCCTCATCGTGGGTACATCTATACTTTGCATATTATATTCACTAATAGGAGGTTATGCACTATGAAGTATATCCCTACTGTTAACATTCACGCAGCTGTAGAAGTTATCGCTTCTGCTAGTTGCAGTCTATCTTTGTTATACTTACTAACAACAGGCTCTATTTATCGCCTTATTGCTCCTAATTCCTATATCATCGCCTTATTATGGGCTTTGACATTATTATTACTTTGGAGCACCGTAAAAGCTAGTAGAAACATCTTCCGTAAATCCTATGGCTCTTCTTATAGAAATGCTATTCTGTATGGTTTGTGTACATTATTACTAAGCCCATCTATCTTCCACGCACAAGCATTTGCGTTGCCTGCAGAAGAACCTGTAGACCAAGTGATTGCAGTAACAAAAGAACCTGTTCCTACCAATGACTACAAGAATATTGGTGATGGCATCGATGATGCACATCGTCATATTACATTAACATCTAGAAATTACTATGATACAATCTTGAAAGTATCTAATCACATTGAAAAATACAAAGGCTATACCGTATCTGCCACAGGCTATGTATCCTACCACGATAAAGCCTTGCAAGGTAATGACTTTGTATTAGCTCGTGATTTAATGATCTGTTGCGTAGCCGACATGGCACCATTTGGATTACCTACTGAGTATACATCCACTACTCCATTATTAGAGCACAGTTGGTATACTATGGAAGGTACTATCGGAACACGTAACTTCCACGGCGTAGAACAACCATACATCATCAACAGCAAAATCACACAAGCTGACGCAATCGATGGCTATATTTTCCCTAACTAATAGGTACACATATATCATCGGATATAATAAAACCACGTATATCAGGAATATT
>CAUSMY010000100.1:0-5882 GCA_963533015.1 uncultured Veillonella sp. | reverse complement strand
GACTGAGAGCGTATACCTCCTTGATACACAATAGAGTCTGTACCTTGGATAGTTAGATTCTCTGCACTGGAAATCACTCCCTGTCCACGTAGATTAGTAACATTTGCCTCAATCTGTTTTCCTTGTAGATTCCCATCGTTGGTCAGGGCACCACTTTGTATTGTCACAGTTTCATCGCCAACTATGGTGCCACGATTATGTAAGTCTTGGCTACGAATTTCCAATTCTTTGGCACTGTGAATGCTATTAGGCTCTTGCTGTGAACCACCTTGTTCGATAGTGAGATTTCCTGCTGTGTCAATGTGTAGTGTACCCGCTATGGCATCGATAGAGCCACTGATATTAACTCCAACTCCAGATTCTGTACCGATTAAGGAAATGGTGTTTCCATACATACCACCAAGAGCACCTACATCTAAGGCAACTCCTGTAGGTGTACTTTCACCAGATTCCATGGCTGTTACAGTTCCATCCGCATAGTTCACTGTATTACGCCCTGTGATAGCACGAATTGCATCTTGTGCCACCACATCTGCATTGATACGTATCGTCTTTGCTAGTAAATCTACCTTTGAAATAGGCGTATATGAATTAGCTCCACTATATTCCGTAGGTGCATTGATAGCCCCTGTTACATCAATCTTTCCTTTCTCAATGGTAAAGTTTTCTAAATGACCATCTACCATGTGTGGGACACCTGTAGTAAGCGTAGCTTTTGGGGTGTTAACAAAATGAACCCCTTTGATAGAAATCCCGTTAGGATTAGCAATGACCACATCCGCTGGCTGTCCTACCACTTCAAAAGCTCCTGCTAGCTGTGAGGAAGATGTACCTACCACTTCATTGACAATAAGATTGGCAGAGTCTCGTAGGTTAGAGTTGGCACTAATACTGCCAATTTGAGTGCTAACCGTAGATACTGTAGAGTTATTAAAGATAGCTCCCGTATCTGTAGAAAAGGACTCATACCGATTATGGGACACTCCATGAATCGGGCTCGCAATCTGTATAACTGGGATAGACCTACTATTGTCCACCGCTACCTCTTGACTTACAATTCCCTGTGCCGCATAGGTCCCTAATTGCAAAGACAATGTAATCCATAACGTTAAGAGTTCTTTTCTTTCTTTTTTCATATCAATACCTCTATTACATAACGACCATACCTATAAAACCCGATATGTTCTATTCTTTCATCATACCACATATAGGCAACACTAAAAAAGACTAAGCCCGAAAGCCTAGTCTTTTTCATGTACTTATTTATGCAGTTTATAGCAATGGTTTACGTACTACGTCGATGATGGAACCATCACGATATTCGATGATTGCTACTACATCTTTAGGGTCTTGAGATACTTTAATACCTTCTGGTTTACCAACCATGTCGTACGCCATTTGTTGTAACTCTTCAATTGTGTAAATTGGCAAGTTAGAATCTTTGAAACGTTCAATTAAATCCTGACGATTTGGATTGATGGCGATACCACGTTCTGTTACCAACACGTCGATACTTTCACCTGGAGTGATAACAGTTTCTACACGTTCACGAATCATTGGCAAGCGACCACGAATCAATGGACATGTAATTACAGTTACTTTTGCACCTGCAGCTGTATCGGAGTGACCACCAGAAGCACCCATCAAGATACCATTGGAGTCAGTCATACAGTTTACGTTGAAGTCTGTATCGATTTCTGTAGCACCCAAGAATACTACGTCTAAGTAGTTTGTCATACAGTCTGTTGTAGGGTCTGCATACATGGATGCGCTCATTTCAATATGATTTGGATTTGTATCCAAAGATGCTGCTGCTGTTGTATCAAATGTTTGTGTATCATAAATCGCTTTGATGTGACCTTTTTCAAGCATACTTACTAGTACGCCTGTAGCACCGCCAACACCGAATCCACCAACAACACCTTTTTTCTCTAATTTTTCGCCGATAAATTTAGCAACTGCTAATGGAGCTCCACCAGCGCCCAATTGGAAGGAGAAACCTTCTTGGATAATACCAGCTTCATCAAGGAATTCTGCGGCCATTTCCGCAATTTTAATTTGTACAGGGTTTTTAGTGATACCCACAGCACCAGATGCGATACCTTCTGGATCACCGATAGCCTCTACTTCTACGATGTAGTCTACATCTGTTTGAGGAATGGAGATTGGGTATACATTGTCGATTAAGTTATCTGTTAACAATACAGTTTGATCTGCATAGTGGGAGTCAACCATAGCATAACCTAACGCACCACAAGCAGATTTGCCTTTACGACCTGTGGCATTACCACGACGGTCACAAGCAGGTACGCCCATGAAAGCTACGTCAATGTGAGCTTCTCCAGTGCAAACTGCACGAGCACGTCCACCATGAGAACGTATCACTACTGGACGCTTTAATACGCCTGGGTTCAAGCTTAAGAATTTACCCAATGCATCACGAAGACCAGATGTTTCGATGGCTGTTACTGTGCCATCTTTAATCATATCAATTAAGAACTCATGACAAGGAGCTAAGGAAGAGTTAAGGATTGTAATATCTTTGATTCCTTTGGCTTGTACACGGTCCATTACAAGTTTCATGACATAGTCACCATTACGTAAATGATGGTGGAAGGAAATGGACATACCATCTTTCAAACCTACTTTTTCAATAGCTTCATCGATGGATCCTAGTAATTTATTTTCACCTGGAGTGTGAAGTTTCACTGGTTTACCTGCACGTGTACCAGTTTCTGTCATAGCGAATTGACCTTCATATACACGACGACCTTGAAGGCATTCTAATTCCATAGGAATGTCGCGACCAATTTTATTTAACATCGATTTCTGCTCCTTCCTCAAGTTCTACTTTGATACCTGCTGCACGGGCTTTATCTACCACGCGTTGTGCACGTACTACGATAGGACCATCGATCATTTTACCATCTACAGCGATAACGCCTTTATTGTTGCGAAGTGCTTCTGCATAGGAGTTCAACACTTTTACAGAATGCGCAATTTCTTTTTCATCTGGCGTGAACACTTCATGGATAATTTTGATTTGGCTCGGGTGAATGCAAGATTTTCCATCATAACCAAGGGCTTTAATGAATTCTACTTCTTCACGGAAGCCTTGTGGGTCTTTCACATCGGAGAATACTGTGTCAAGTACACGGATACCTGCTTCACGAGCTGCATGAAGGATGGTTTGACGAGCAAATAACAATTCATGAGCTGGTTTATGTTTACCTGTACGAAGGTCAGCACGGTAATCTTCTGCACCAAGAGCAATCGCTACTACACGAGGACCTTGTGCGATTTCACGTACATTGTATAGACCTTTTACGGATTCGATAGCTACGATAATGTTGATAGTACCTTCTTCCCAACCGTTCGCTTTTTCTACTTCTTCAATTTTCTTAGCAACAATTTCTACTTCAGATACATCTTCTGTTTTTGGAAGACGAATCAAGTCAGGTTTTGCTGGTACGATGACATCAAGGTCAGCATAACCATATGGAGTTTGTGTTGGATGGTTGATACGAACCACTGTTTCACCTTTGAATTTTAAAGTTTTCAAAGCTTCTGCTGTCAATAGACGAGCTGTATCTTTTTCAGTGACTGCTACGGAGTCTTCAATGTCAAACATGATGGAGTCTGCACCATGGATATCAGCACTGTTGATCATTTTAGGTGTGTTACCAGGTACGAACATCATGGAACGAGATAAACGTTTTTTTGCTAATTCAGTTAATCGGCTCATTATGCTTCGCTCCCTCTTTCTAATGCACCCAATACACGGGCTTTAATCGTATAATCCCAAGCGGCTTTGTCGATAGCCGTTACTTTCACGCCATCAAACCCTGCTTCTTTTACAGTGGTTTCGATAAAAGCACGAATATGCTTACCATAAGCACGCTCAACTTTTGATTTTAATTCTACTTCGATACCAGATGCAATTGGTTCAACCGTTACCAATACATCATTTTTTTCATCAAAGCCAGCCATAGCTGCTTTCACTAGATGTTTCATAGTCAATCCTTTCTCTCATAGGGAATATGTATGAAAAGTCAGAGACCAGTGATATAGAATCACTGGATTCTGACTTCATTAACCAAAGATACTGTCTATCTACCTGATAGAGCCTAGCTTATTAGATTAAGCCTACGATGGACCACCAAATTGGGCCAAAACCAAGTGTTACCACTAGACCTAATACGGCAATCACAGCACCTGTTACCCACCATTGGCGAACTTCGTTATAACCTTCACCGAAGATGATTGGGCCAGGGCCACCACCGAAGTGAGTGACAGCGCCACCAAAGGCATTTGTCATGAAGATCACAAGACCTAATGTCCAAGGATCAATACCCGCTACTTTACCTACTGTAAAGAATACTGGTACCATCGCTGCAATGTAGGCACTGCCGGATGCGAATAAGTAACGAACCGCTACGGACAGTACGGCAATCACAATAAGAGCCAACATTTCATGGTGTCCAAAGTTCATTTGTGCTTCTAACACTTTTGCTAACCAGGTAAAGAAATCTGCTTTTGTTAAAGCGCCGGATAAACCAAGGATACCACCGAACCAGATCAATGTGTTCCAGCCACCTTTATTTTGAAGAGCATCTTCCCATTTGATGGCACCGAACATATAGCAAGATACCATCGCTACTAGTGCTACTGCTGTCGCATCTAATTTAAATTTAATACCTACCATACCAAGGATAGATGGCAATGCCCAACCAAGCAAGGATAAGAAGAAAATAGCAATTAATACTTTTTCACCGGTAGATACAGGACCTAATTCTGCTAACCCTTCACGAGCAATTTTCTTATTGTCGATTTCTTTCAATTCAGGTTTGTTCAATGCATAAGTAACAAATGGTGTGATTAACAATAAGATTAAACCAGGTACGAATAAAGCCACTGCCCAAGTTACCCAGTCAATGGAAAGACCTAGGATTTTTTTGAAGTAATCCGCTGCTAACGCATTTGGCGCCATCGCTGTTAAGAATAAAAGGGATGTTACTTTTGTTACCATATATGTATTAGTCATTAAGTAACGACCTACTTTATTCGCTGTTTCACCAGGCTCAGAACCCAAGGATTTCGCTACGGAGTTCATGATTGGGAATACGATACCACCACAACGAGCTGTATTAGATGGTGTAGCTGGGGAAATAATTCCGTCTAATAACGCTGTTACATAGCCAAGACGAAGTGTAGTATGACCAAATGCATCGATCATATGGTACGCGATACGACGACCCAAACCTGTTTTTACGAAGGCTACAGAAATGGAGAATGCTGCAAAGATCAACCAAGTTGTAGTGGATGCATATCCGGACAATACTTCTTTTGGATTATTTAAAAATAAAGCGGATGCACCAATGGCAGATAATACTGCTACTGGAGCTGGGAATGGTTTTAATACCAATCCTACGATAGCGGCTAAATAAAAGCCAAATAATTTCCAAGCGCCGTCAGCTAAGCCTTCTGGAGCTGGAGTGAACCAGATTACCAGTGGTATAGCCCACGTAATCAAGGCATTGATGATTTTTTTGTTCATCTTGTGTCTCCTTACTACATAAGATATAAAAAACATTGCCTACGTCGATTGCACTCTTACTTTCTATAAACGTGAAACTAAATATATAATCAAATACTATATAAGGGCGGTTCACCACTTACTAGAATACTAGAATGTGCAAATATCTAGGTCTTTCTACGCTCCCATTATATCCAATCGTTTTAAAAGGGAAAAATAAAAATCCCTTATGGAGCTTATAAAAAATTTATAATTACGAAAAATCCATTGTTCATGCATTTTAGGAATATATAATTAACCCTTATATACTGCGATTTATCACTAATCCATGTATATTTTCCACTAT
>CAUSMY010000099.1:0-5923 GCA_963533015.1 uncultured Veillonella sp. | reverse complement strand
GATGTTAAGTGACTTGCGTGAGTCTGGTTCATTGGAGCAGGATGCGGAGATTGTAGCATTTTTTAAATAGTGAAAACTATCAAGATACAGAAGATACTAGTAGCGGCGTAGAAACACAAGTTATCATCCGTAAACATCGTAATGGTGAATTAGGTGTGGTACGCCTATGGTTTGAAGGTTCTTATACAAGATTTAGGGACTTAGCGTATCGAGAAGACGACCCTGGTATGTAATCAACAACTGAATAACGCTATATACAAGACTATCTTTTCTAGATGCAGGTTGCATCTAAATGAAAGATAGTCTTTTTCTATCTTGAATCTAGCCAAAATCTTAGAGGATACAGTATACTATATTTGAAAGTGTGTCTATGAGAACACATATCGTTATAATAATGGGGTGCATTATGAAACAGAATTGGAAACGTTTAGTGTGTGTTGGTGCTTTGTCCTTGGGCGTTTTGGCTGGTGGAATGCCAAGTGTGGAGGCGCATGCGTTGTTAGAGTCTATTGGTAAAAGTATTCTAGGCGGTATAGCTGAGCATCATCAGTTAAATGAACTAGACAATACGGATGCAGGGCAAGCGGCAATGCTTAAACAACGAAAAGATCGAACTGGAGTTTATAATAACTATGCCTATCAAATGCGTGCTAAACGAATTGTAGATGAGCTTACTAAATCTAAACTAGTAAAAAGAGGCTATGAAGTGTATGTAAATCCTGATGAAGATTTTAATGCTTCTATGGCACTAGGCCGTGTTATGACAATTAATAAGGGAACTATGGATATGTTAGATGATGATGCACTGGCGGCTGTAGTGGGTCATGAACTTGGTCATGGTGAGCATAAAGATTCTGTGAATGGCGCTAAAAAGAGTGCGGTGTTGTCTACAGTATTATCAGCAGCTACATACAACTCAGGTGATATGGGATTAGTGGCAGCAGGAGTTGCTGAAAACTATTTAGAGAATCAAGTATTTAGTGTTTCCCAAGAGAAAAAAGCAGATGAGTTTGGATTTGAATTGCTAGCTGATTCTTCTTTCAATGTAGGCGGTGCAGCGGTAGCAATGGAAGTTATTAAAAATAAATATGGTGAATTGTATACAGATGGAATCACACAAGTCATTGCACCAAACAATCATCCTAAAACATCACAACGTATTTTAGATAGCTTAAAGCGCTTAGAAGAGTTTTCTGGCAAACATGTCAAAGTAGATAAAAATATTGTGTTCATCAATGGAAAATCTGTCTATGAAGGCACACAAAATGGTAAATATACACCTACTATGAGGGCTTATTTAGTAGCCGGCAAGCTAGCACGGTTGTACCATGATAATACAATTGGTGGTGCTCGTGTGGATGGAACGACAGTGGCCATTGGTAGTACTAATATTGTAACGATGCCAAATTATGATGCGGCTTTTGAAATCGCAAAAAATATGAATGCACCGATCAGTGATGAATCTGGATCTAAACAAGATAACAAAAAAGGAAAAAAATAGAACAAGAAATAGAAAAAACTTTCATATGTAATCATTCTTGATAGCTGTTGTTATAGAAATGCATCGATATAGAAGAACGAAAAACTTAGATTTCTATTTATATTATTCGATGTGCATGAAAAATTACATGAGGATATGATGAAGAATATGAGTAATGTATAACTAAAAGTAATAATTAATTAAAGGCTTAAGAATACTACTTTTCATATCAACGTGTGATAAATATAACATAAATCAGGTGTAACTATGCATATATGATAAGGGAAAAATAGCGATAACTACGGGTTTTCTATTCCATGTGGTGTACATGTGTGCTATAATTTAAGTATCAAGAGTCGTGACAATCTGTTGAGGAGTATTCGTAGATGTCACAAGTATTTTTATGGTTAGGGAAAGAGGTTTTAAAGATGGGAAATTTTGTTTACATCCAAGAAGAAAAACTTAATGCATTCTGTCAAGACGCATTCGAAGGATTTGGTTTCAGTCCTGAAGAAGCTAGTATCATCAAAGACGTATTGATGATGTCCGACATGTACGGTATCCAATCCCATGGTATGCAACGTGTAGTTCGTTACCACAAAGGTATCGAAAAAGGTCTTATCGACATTAATGCAAAACCAGAAGTTGTTTTCGAAACTCCAGTATCTGCAGTTATCGAAGGCCATGATGCAATGGGTCAATTAGTTGGTCACTATGCAATGGAATTAGCAATTAAAAAAGCTAAAGAAACTGGTGTTGGTATCGTATCTGCTCGTAACTCTAACCACTACGGTATCGCTGGTTACTATGCTAACCTTGCATTAAAAGAAGGCTTAATCGGCTTCTCTTGCACAAACTCTGAAGCAATCATGGTTCCTACATTTGCTCGTAAAGCAATGCTTGGTTCTAACCCAATCGCATTCACAATGCCAGCTGAACCATTCAACTTCTTCTTCGATGCTTCTACAACAGTAGTAACTCGTGGTAAATTAGAAATGTACAACAAATTAGGTAAAGAATTACCTAACGGTTGGGCATTGAACAAAGATGGTAAAGCATCTCAAAACGCTGGCGAAGTATTGGGTAACATCTCCGATCACGTTGGTGGCGGTATCATGCCTCTAGGTGGTAACACTGAACAATTAGGTTCCCACAAAGGTTATGGTTACGGTATGCTTTGCGAAATCTTCGCATCTATCTTCTCTCAAGGTGGCACATCCAATAAATGTATGACTGGTGGCCGTTCCAACATCTGTCATGGTTTCATGGCTATCAACCCAGCTATCTTCGGTAACCCAGAAGACGTTAAAAAACACTTCTCCACATTCTTACAAGAACTTCGTGAAGCTCCTAAAGCTGAAGGCGCTGACCGCATCTACACTCATGGTGAAAAAGAAGCAGAAGCTATCGAAGTTTGCCGTAAAGAAGGTGTGCCAGTTATCGACAAAACTGTGGCTGAATTGTTCGACGTATGTCACTTGTTAAAATTGGATCCTAAAAAATACTTTGGCGACTATGAGCCACCTAAAGCAGTAGCATCCAACTACTAATTAGAAGTCAGTAGCTGACAATTAAAAATCTTTATCGATGCAGAATCAGTAGTTTTGTATCCCTAAGGAATACTTCTTAGAGACTGGCAACAGTCAATATCTTAGAACATATGAGAGAGGGAATCTGTGGATTTCCTCTCTATTTGTTTATATCACTCTGTGTGTATGCTAGAGATGAATTTAAGTGATTCACAAAAAGAAAGGGATTGTTAATATGGATATATTTTTAGCAGTCTTGCCGATTCTATGGCTTATCGTAGCATTGGCAATATTAAAAATGCCGGCATGGAAAGCATGTTTGGCAGCAGCAATTGGTACATATATTTTAGCCGTATTCTATTATGGAGAAAATGCATATATTATGTATACAGGAGCTATGGAAGGTGTAGCTCTTGCAGTATGGCCAATCCTTTTGGTTATTACAGCAGCGATCTTTACATACCAATTGGTAGTTCATACAAAAGCCATGGACACAATTAAAATTATGTTGTCTTCTGTAACTAGTGATATGCGTATTTTAGCATTATTATTAGCTTGGGGCTTTGGTAACTTTATGGAAGGTATGGCTGGTTTCGGTACAGCCGTTGCGATTCCAGCAGCGATGATGGTGGCAGTAGGATTTGATCCTTTAAAATCCATTTTAGCTTGTTTGGTAGCGAACTCCGTACCAACAACATTTGGTTCTATTGCTATTCCAACAACTACATTAGCATCTTTAACTGGTTTACAACCAGCTGAATTAGGTACATTCATTGCAGCGCAATTATTTATTTTAAATGTAGTAACTCCACTCTTTATTGTTGGTATTATTGCTGGTGGCGTGAAAGCAATTAAGGGCGTATTTATTCAAACTATTATAGCAGGTTTTGCATTAGCCATTCCTGAGTTATTAATTAATATGTATGCAGGTGGTCCAGAGCTTGCTGTTATGGGCTCCTCTATTGTTATCATGGCTGTTATTATAGCTATTGCAAAAATTATGCCTACAAACGACCCAGAATATAAAGTTGATATGGGAGCAAAAAAAGTATCTGCTAAAGAAGGCTTAATTGCAGCATCTCCATTTATTTTGATCTTTATCTTGTTGATTGGTACTTCCAAATTAGTGCCACCTGTATATAATGCATTGATGGTATTTAAAACATCTGTACCTATCCATGCTGGCGTAAATGCAAAACCTTACACATTCGTATGGATTGCAACACCTGGTATCATGATTTTCATTTCTGCTTTGATTGGTGGTTTCATCCAAAAAGCAGGTCTTGGAACTCAAAAACAAGTATTGACAAATACCTTGAAAACTTTAAAATTGACATATGTAACAATTATTTCTGTGGTTGTTACAGCTAAATTGATGACATACTCTGGTATGACTGGCATGATTGCGAATGCTTTAGTAGCAGCAACTGGTTCTATGTATCCAGCATTTGCTCCTGTTATTGGTGCGTTAGGCGCGTTCTTAACTGGTTCTGGTACAAATGCAAACGTATTGTTTGGCCCATTGCAAACAGCAGCAGCTCATCAATTGACTCCAGGTCATGATACATTGGCATTGTGGTTAGCAGCAACTAACTCTGGATCTGCTGGTGTTGGTAAAATGTTCTCTCCACAAAGTATTGCCATTGCGATTGGTGCCGTAGGTCCTGCTTTGAATACATTCATCGAAGAAAATAAAATTGATGCACAAAAAGCGGATGAGTTACGTCACTCCATTGATGCAAGTTCCATCATGGTTCATGTATCTAAATACTTCTTGTTATATCTAATCGCTTTTGGTATTTTAACTTATTTTGGACAAGCTTTCTTCCCACAATTAGAAGGTATCTTAAAATTGGTTAAGCACTAATTACTATCTAGCATACAATAACAGACAAAGAGACAACATTTCGATGTTGTCTCTTTTGCTATAGATACGAGATGTTATAGAACAGTGAATACAATATATATATGATATGGTATAAACTTCATATATTGTTCATGATAATTTCATAGAAGGCTCACATTTTTTTCATGATGTATTCATAAAGAAGAGGTAAGATATAACCAAGTTAGAAACAGCTACTGTTTCTTGGTAATAAAATTAAGATGCACGGTCTAGTATGACGCGTGAAGGAGGAAACTATGAAAAAAATGTTTCGTTTAGGTGCAACTGTAATGGCTTTTGGTGCTGGACTTATGATGGCAGCAGGTGTAGCAAATGCTGCGAATACAGCTATGATGCAAAGTATGCCAGCAGATCAAATGGCAAAAATTAGCTCTTGGAATGGCGTAGGTAGCGTAGTTCCTAGTGTATTGCCTTTAAGCGACGTAGATTATAAAGGTGTTGTAACGACTTTCAAATCCATCTATCCAGATGCACAAATTACATCTATTTCTTATGATGGAAAACATAACCCAACATACGAAGTAGAAGGCTATGCAGGCGGACAAAAAATTGAAATGCACATCAGAGAGAATGGTGAAATTTTAGGTACAGAAGTAAAACCTATGAAACATGGTAGCAATGGTAAGCATGCAAAACAACATGGCTCTATGATGTATGGTCAAGCTATGAAAGGTATGCATGGAATGTCTAAAGCATTTGATGTAAATGATATTATCATGCCAGAAGTAGCAGAAACAAAAGCCCAAGAAAAAGTGGGCGGTACATTCGAAGCGATGGATTGGTCTGTAGAAAAAGATCATGGTCGTTTAGTATATGAATTAGATATGGTTGATGGCAGTGGTAAAGAAGCTGAAGTCAAAGTAGATGCATTGACTGGCGAAATTATCAATGTCAAAATGAAAACTAGCAAATACTAATCCTAGTATTACTCTCCTTAAAACTCCCTTACTATATAAACATAAATAAAACACAAATAAAATACCCTTACTATAAAACGTCACTGGTTTC
>CAUSMY010000098.1:0-5945 GCA_963533015.1 uncultured Veillonella sp. | reverse complement strand
AAACTGAATCTATTAATTAATAATGAGTATAAAAAATATCCTTTTTTATTATAGGTAACATATGGAATAAGTGGTTCAAATTTCTGATTCATGGTAATTCCTTTTATATAAATCTATTCATGGTATATATTCAAAGTGTTCCAATTTATTTAAATTAATGATTTTTTTTAGTTTTTCTGAATTAATGTTTCTAAAAGTAATAGATTCTATATGTTTATCAGTTGTATAACCAATATGTTCAATTATACAAATTGATGGGTCAAATATGTGTATTTCATCTAATACAGATTTAACAAATTCAAATCCTGTACAATCTATAGAATTTGGGAAATTGATAACGTCTTTTTGATCTAATAGATGTAATATAATGTATCGTTTAAATGAATCCTCTACAATGTTAGTTAATTCTGCTTTAGTTTGAATTTTACAACAAATAATTATCGTACTTATAGTAATGCATATAAAAGGTATATATGCACTAATACGATGGACAAAAATATGTAAAATCATAATGAGTAAAATAACACAAAGAATACTATTAAAGAAACGATTCGTAGATTCTAAACTTTTAAATTTCTCAATATCATCTACATAACTACTAAATTGATTTATTATCGTATCACTAAATAAAAATTTATCTAATTCATTATTATTCTTATTATCTACAGAAGCCATATGTTGTTATACCTCTTTTTTTATCATTAATAAAATATAACTATCGTTCTAAGATAGATTTACCTTTAGGCTTAGAAAAGGTTATTTTAGTGGATTCTTTTTTCTATTGATTTTCATATTCTTTCAATTCATTAAGGCTAGTTTCACTAAGACCATTTATTATGATTTGATCTAATTGTTTTGATAGTCATTTTTCATCGTTCCAACCCTCTATTTTCTTTTGGTTTAGAAAATGAAATTTTAGGAGTTTCTTTAGATGCAGTTAGTTGATTATTCTTTGAAAGTTCTTGTTCAGAACGTTGGTTTAATAAACCTTCTAATTTTACTTCCATGTTATATTTAATTACATCTTCCATATCTCGTATTGTAAATGATTGAGGAAGATGACCTGCTTTATCTAAACGAACATAAGATTCCATCATAGACTGTGTTTCTTTATCAAATTTAGAGAAATTAAGGCCACCATTAGGATTTGTTAAAGTATCTACCACACTTCTATATTTTCGTTCAAAAACATTTTTTTCTTCATCAGTTAAAAGGTTTTCATATTTTTTTGTCATATCAATAACTTTACTATCATCATTACGTAAATTTTCAGGTAATAAATGTTCACCCTCAAAATCTTGACTTGATACGCCGTTGGTAATAATAGCTGCAATAGGTCGTTCTTCTCTACCATTTAATACATGATACATATTGATTTTATCTTTATATTTAAGATCTAAATCAGTAACTGCCGTTGTGCCAGGATTGTATATAGTATTATAAATACCATAATATGGGGTAATTCCTGTAACAATTCCATTATCATTGATAGTATAGTCAATTTGATTAGGATATTCAGATTGAATATGCTCTAACTCCTTTTTAAATTCGTTATATTGAGTTTGACCTATAATATCAGGTAATTGAGTGAGAATATCTCCATCGGCTGCAATTTGATTAGTGGCCATACCTTTAGCAATAGCAACTGGTAAATAGTTGTAAAGTGCTTCATTACCAGGATACCCATCTAGGCTAGAATCACTAATAATGTCATTATTCATAAAGGATAAATGACTATCATTAATTAAACCAGTATTAAGATCAACATAATAACTTTTATCATTAGTACCAAGATATGTATCTAATTCATTGATAAATTTGCGATATGATAATGATTCACGTTCAAGAGGAATATATCTTTTGCTAAGTTCTGGATTAGATTCTAATACATCATCGTTATAGATGCTTTCACCACGACTGATAAAGGCTTTATGAAGCGCTTCAGGGCCACCGTTGTATAATTCTTCACAAGATTCCCAAGTCCCTAATCCAATAGTTGTTTTTTTCTCAAAAACAGAAGGTACAATCTGATTAACATCTGTATCGTAAATATTATCTTTAGGATATAAAAACTCAAAATCCTCGTAATCATCATCTAAAAAATTATTTGAGTAATATTCATTTACATTGTCATACAACTCTTCTTTATCTTGTATAGATAAATCATTATTTAATGGAGTAGTCAACAATGTATCAATAGAATTATTAGATTCAATCGCATTGAATTGTTCTCTAGTAATAGCATCAATAATATATGGATACCCTCTATGCTCTTTTACTTTATCATTGATATAACTATTCCATTTATAATTACCGTCATCATACTCATTTGCTAAAAATTGTATATCAGATAATTTAGTTGCATTCATAATAGATGTAACTGTAGCATTTTCTAATTCACCATAAGAAAAGTTATCAACTTTAATAGAAGCAAGTTCTACAAAGTCTTTTACATCTTTTGTAAAATCAGAATCTGTGATTGAAATATTAAAGCGTTCTTCTATATTTTCTAATAAAAATGATACAGAATTAAAGTCCTGTTCATTGTTAAATTCAATATCATTAATGCGAGCTTTAAAATTACTTAACGTAGTAATATTCATAATTAACACCTCATGCATTAAACAATAAAATGCTAAATATTTTTATTAATTTATTGTTTTGTGTAAATACAGTTAGTAAAAAATAGGCAAGTGCATAAGTTTTACTTATGCACTTGTTTTTTTGATGATTAATTATTAGGAGTAGTTAACTTTTCCGCTAATTCGTAAATCATTTTGGCATATTCAGAACGGGACATAGGTTGATCACCTTTAAAAGTTCCATCTGGGTAGCCTTGAATGATTCCGTTAGCATGAAGTGTTTCTACAGCAGGTGCATCCCAACGTTCAGATGGAACATCTGGGAATGTAGAGCGTTCTTTAGATAATTTAAATAAAGGACTATTCACGATAGTATTCATCATAGATTCTAATTTATTTACTTTATCTTGAAGAGCAGCATTTTCTGCAAGAACAGATTGTTTAGTAGATGTACCAAATTTATAAGATACACCAACTGTATAGGCTTTTTTACCAGAAGAAATAGTACTTGCTGCATTAAACATTAAATCAGAATTAGGGCGATAGAAAGCACCAAGTGCAAAAGCACTTGCACCATCATAAGCACCTCTAGCAGCTGCTATAGATAGTTTATAATGGTCATCATATTCTTGTGGATGTAACCCTGCTAGAGCAGCAGAAATAGCACCTACGTGTTTTACTTCGCCACCTAATTGATTAATACGACTATTAGTTTCAAATAATTGGCCACCATTAACAGCATCCATAGAACCTTCAGCTACTTGACCATTTCTAACATTAGAAATGATAGTTCCGTTTTGACCATTTAAGGAGATATGATCTTTAGCAATCGAATCATAAGCTACAGCTAATGGATTACCTGCTGAATTTCTAACAACATTGTATACAGTATCGCCTGTTACCAATCCTGTGTTTCCTGCTGCTACAGTGCCTGTACCAAGTTTTTCTTGCCATTTGGATACATCTGCACCTGTTAGGTTAGAAGCATCAGTATTGGCCTTTTTATTGAGTTCTGGTTGTACTGCATCTTTAATAGCATCATTAGATACGTTAACGGCATATGTTGTAGCATCACCATCAGTGCCTGTAGTAACGGTTGTATTTTGTCCATTTACTACTTTGACAGCGCCTTTAGCTACATTACGAATAACAGTCTTACCTGCATCAGTAATATTATCTAATCCTGTATTAGCTTTAGTATCGAGCGCTGTATTTGTTTTCGCTATTTCTTTATATACAGTATCGCCTGTTACTAACCCTGTATTTCCATTCGTTACAGTGCCTGTACCGAGTTTTTCTTGCCATTTGGATACATCTGCACCTGTTAGGTTAGAAGCATCAGTATTGGCCTTTTTATTGAGTTCTGGTTGTACTGCATCTTTAATAGCATCATTAGATACGTTAACGGCATATGTTGTAGCATCACCATCAGTGCCTGTAGTAACGGTTGTATTTTGTCCATTTACTACTTTGACAGCGCCTTTAGCTACATTACGAATAACAGTCTTACCTGCATCAGTAATATTATCTAATCCTGTATTAGCTTTAGTATCGAGCGCTGTATTTGTTTTCGCTATTTCTTTATATACAGTATCGCCTGTTACTAACCCTGTATTTCCATTCGTTACAGTGCCTGTACCGAGTTTTTCTTGCCATTTGGATACATCTGCACCTGTTAGGTTAGAAGTATCCTTATTGGCTTTTTTATCAACCTCTGCTTGTACTTTATAAAGCTGACTACCATTGATAGCATCAGTAGATGTATTGGATACTTCACCTTTAGCTACATTTACTAATTGACGTTCATGACCTGAAGAACCAATAGATACAGTTGCATCGGCTGTTACACCATCAACGGTAGTAGGTGATTTTGCTGTACTATTGTTACCAATGACAACAGCATTATTCATACCAGTTGGAATATTAATGTTATTACCAATAGCAAAGGCATTATTAGATTGGATAGAATTGTTACTACCAATCGTGACAGAGCCTACACCACTAATAGTATTATCACGACCAATACCGATGGCATCTTCACCTGTAATTAAACCATTCGTACCAATACCAATAGCATTTTTACCAGTAACAAGACTATTATTACCTACGGAAATAGCATTGGTACCAATATTTTTTAAGTCATTAAGTGCGAGTGTACGTTTTGCATCATCTAGTGCAGCTTGATCGGCATCAAGTTTAGCCTTTACACGTGCAGCTGCGGCGGCATCATCTAATTCTTGTTGTGTCGGTTGCAATTGAGCATTTTCACGTTGTTTAGCTTTAACAGCAGCATCAGCAGCTTGTACCTTAGCATTTAAATCGTCAAGTTTAGCTTGTTTATCAGCTATGGCAACCTTATATTGATTTGACAATGTAGTTACAGTTAATGTATTAGAGTTTTCAATATCAGTGACATTAGTTTTATACCAAGAACTAAATGCGTTACCCCATGAATTACTACTTTGAGATAATGTAACAACTTTATTGGAGGCGTCCTTGAATTGTTGTTCATATTGTAATTTATTTTGTAAATGCTGTAATGCTTGCGTTGGGTTTGAGTTTTTTAATGAATCATACAAGTATTGTTCATGCTTTGCATTTACTATAGCAATATAACGCTCTTTTTGAGCTGCAATAGTATCTAATATATTATTTTTAGTATCTTGATTAAGAGCCCCATCTAATGGTAAAGCGTTGACAAGAGTTTGAGCTTTTGAGAAATTTGAATTCGCATAAGCAAGTTGTTTAGCATAATCCTGATCATTTAAATTTGCTATACTAGTAACTAAAGAATCACTAAAATTAAATGTCATAGAATTGGGAGTATTATATATATCTGATCCATAAACAAGAGTATTTCCAGATGTATATAACCAGTGAATACGGCTAAGAGATACATTATTAGTATTAATACCTTGAACATTTGAAGCTATAATGGCGCCATTGTTATATGCATTACTATTCTTATCAGCCTTTATATTTTCTAAATCACCTTTAGCTTTAATATAATTTTGAATATACGTTTTATAGAAATTCAAATCATTATTAATACCAGGAAATCCATCTTCAGATTTTTGTTTAAGTTCTGTAGCTAATGTATCTAAGCCATTAGGTTCTGTTGTAAGTAAACTAAAGTTAAGTTTATTGATATAAGATAATCGTTCATTCATTTGACGAACGGTTTCATCATATTCAGGCTTAAATGCATTGTAGTTATTGGTAGCAGCATCAAGATTTGGTTGTAACGTATTTTGAATTAATGCATTATTTTCAGCTATTTTCTTTTTAGCTGCTTCTACACGATTATAAATAGCGTGTTTTTGATTAAAATCAATAGTTTCATCGTTAACTAGCTTAGTAAGT
>CAUSMY010000097.1:0-5969 GCA_963533015.1 uncultured Veillonella sp. | reverse complement strand
ATTTGTCTCATCTTAGTACTTCCTTTCTTGTGGTTCGTATTTAGTGAACACTACATCGCGTTCGGACATTTCGTATTCGCCATTTGCGCCAAGTTTCCAAATTGTATGTTTTAAATATTGGGAATCATCACGTTTAGGGAATTCTTCACGAACGTGAGCACCACGGGATTCTTTACGGTTCAACGCGCCTAAAGCAATTGCTTTCGCTACTGTTAACATAGATTTAATTTCTACATAGTTAACGAATGCCATGTTATAAGTGCGGTTAGAATCGCCTACGTAGCAAGTTTCATACTCTTTAGTCAAACGTTCGATAACTTCAAGAGCTTCTGTGATACCTGCTTCGTTACGGAAGATACCTACTTTATTCCACATAGCCACAGCCAATTCATCACGAATTTCAGCAACTGGACGACCTTCTGTACGGGATGTAACTTCAACGAATTTAGCTTCCCATTCTTCAGCTTTTGCCTTCAATTCAGCATCGCAATTTGCAAATGTATTTGTTTCTGCATAATCAGCAGCACCTGCACCAGATACTTTACCGAATACAACGCCGTCTGCCAAGGAGTTACCACCTAAACGGTTAGCACCATGGATAGAGATACAAGAAGCTTCACCAGATGCGAAGATACCAGGAACTTCTGTAGCACAAGTTTTATAGTCAACTACGTCGATACCGCCCATGATATAATGGCAAGTAGGACGAATTGGCACTGGATCAGTTAATGGATCGCAATGTTCGAAGCAAAGAGCCAAGTCACGAATACCATGAAGTTTTTCGATGATAACTTCAGGTCCTAAGTGACGAAGGTCAGCTACTACGTATGCATCAAGACCAGTTCCGTTGAAACCGCGACCTGCTGCGATTTCATCTTCGATTGCTTTCGCTACAACGTCACGAGATGCTAATTCCATTTTGTTAGGAGCGTATTTTTTCATGAAACGTTCGCCCTCAACGTTTAATAAGTATCCGCCTTCACCACGAACCGCTTCGGACATCAAGATACCAGTTTTACCAAGACCAGTTGGATGGAATTGGATCATTTCCATATCTTTTAAGCCTACACCAGCACGGAATGCTACTGCCATACCGTCGCCAGTGGAAAGGAATGGGTTAGTTGTACGAGTCCAGAATACACGGCCAGCACCACCAGTAGATAATACGATGGATTTAGCTTTGATAATTTCTACTTTACCTTTTTTCATATTCCAGATAACAGCACCGCCAGCTTTACCGTCTTTTACAACGATATCTAACAAGTACCATTCTTGTAAGAAATGTACGCCTTCTTTAAGACATTGTTCATATGTTGTATGAAGAATAACGTGACCTGTTTTATCCGCACTATAGCATGTACGTGGATAGGATTGTCCACCAAAGTTACGTTGTGCGATTTTGCCTTCGTCTGTACGAGAGAAAGGAGTTCCCATGAAATCCATTTCTAATACGCCTTCTGGGCAACGTTGACAGAAGAATTCGATAGCATCTTGGTCGCCAAGATAGTCGGAACCTTTTACTGTGTCAAATGTGTGAACTTCTGTGGAGTCTTCTTTTGCTACGTTATTTAACGCCGCATTAACACCACCTTGCGCCATTGCTGTGGCAGAACGTGTTGGGAAAATCTTTGTGATCAATGCTACACGTAAACCATCACGTCGTGCAGCTTCTAAAGCAGCTCGTTGGCCTGCTCCACCACTACCTACTACGAGAACATCATATTGTTCCATACGTACCTCCTCAAAAACACTTGTCTTATTTTGAACTATACATCTTACATACTGTCCTTAATAAGTAAATATTTTTACACTTGCATATATGACTGATATATGCATTCAATCTATAGCTTTATTATATACGCTTATCTCAAGTGTTACAATTGTCACAGTTGCCCTTAAAATCCCCTTTTTTACAAGGGATTTCTTTATTTTGATAACGTTTTTCATAAGTTTTATTAAAGCCTAAAACTTTTGTCTTTTTTCATCTATATTCTCATCTAATCTATACTTTTCTAGTGTACTTTTGTAGTCTATTTTAGACTTCCCATTATTACGCCTTTTTTTAGCATCTATAATTTTTTCTCATCATTGAATTTTAATTTTAGAATAATTTGCTATTTATCTGTATTAATAAATGCTATATTCCTATATGATATTTTTTCTCATAATTAATTTTATTGTTAATCGATATATATTTTGCATTCTTTTTATTACTAAAAATCATATCACAAGATATTGATTTTTATCACATCCAGAACACAAGTAATATCTATTTTTTTCTATTTATTTTCTCTAAAAGTACCGATTGTACGATGACCAAAACATAAAAAAGACGACAGAATTATCCATCGTCTTTAGTCTTAACATTTCTACTTCACTACTAGTGCTTTATCTTCTTTCTCACCGGATCCGATTTTATATAACATAAACTATTATTACATTTGTTATCACGTTCCTCTAATTCAGCCTCTAAAAATGTCTCTGCTGCTTCTATAACCGTTAACATATGAAAATCTTTAAATGTATCCTTCGATTGAATCGCTAAATCAATTATTTCTCTCCACAGCTTATAGTAATAGTCACACATTTCTGTCTCTTCCGTTTTGTAAAGTATCTTTTCTTCATTAGGGTATGCATTTTTGACATTGTTAAGCCATTGAGAAAAAAATACCTTTATAGTATAATTTTAGAAGATGTTGTATTAATACAACGCCTTATCCTACAATATATTGATATTGAGTCTGTGTGAAAACATATCTATGCACTCTCATTTACACGTTGTAAATGGGAGTCCTTTTATGGTCAAGGGCTCATTCATAGAATATGAGGATGTGCTTTCACATATATTCAATTTATCTGTATATTTCTTTAACTGAACGATGTTAGATCATCAAATCTGTAGAAAAGGGAGAACTTTCATGAGCATTATGATCAAGAAACGTGATGGCCATTATGAGCCATTATCGGTAGAAAAAACAAAGAAAATGGTTGCCTTCGCTTGTTTAGGACTAGACTCTTGTGACCCTATCGAACTAGAAATGGACTGTAAGTTACAATTCGTAGATGGCATGACGACGAAACAAATTCAGCAAACGCTTGTTCAAACTGCCATTGAAAAGGTCATCCAAAAAGTAGATGACGGCTTCGGTAACATGGTGAACCGCATGAACCAAGATTGGCAATTCGTAGCAGCTCGTCTATACTTATTTGACTTGTACAAAGAAGCAGCTATTAACCGCAAATACAAAGCTTTTGGTTACGGTAACTTCACTGATTTAGTAAAAACATTAGTGGATGCTGGTCGCTATGCAGACTTTTTCTTAACACAATATACAGAAGATGAGTTAGAAGAACTAGGCGATTATATCAAGCCAAAACGAGACTACTTATTTAACTATGAAGGTATTAAATTATTAGCAGACCGCTATTTAGTAAAAGGCTTCAACAAAGAAATTTTTGAACTTCCTCAAGAACGTTTCATGGCCATCGCTATGCACCTAGCTGTCATTGAAGGCGACAAAAAAGTCTACTACGCAAAAAAATTCTATGACTTAATGAGCGAGTTAAAGATGACTACTGCTACTCCAACATTGGCGAATGCTGGTACACCATTCCATCAATTGAGTTCTTGCTTTATTTCTGGCGTAGAAGATAATCTGTGGTCTATTTACGACGTGAACGCAAAATTCTCCCGTGTGTCTAAACATGGTGGCGCTCTTGGTATTTATCTTGGTAAAGTACGTGCCTTGAACTCCGACATCCGTGGCTATAAAAATTCCTCTGGCGGTGTCATCCCTTGGATTCGTTTATACAACGATACTGCCGTTGCGGTAGACCAATTAGGGAAACGTAAAGGTGGCGCTACGGTAACACTTGACGTGTGGCATAAAGACTTCTACGAATTTGTTGAGCTTCGTACCAATAATGGTGATGATCGCCGTAAAGCACACGACATTTTCCCTGCTCTATCTGTACCAGATATTTTCATGGAACGTGTTATCAATCGTGAGCATTTCACATTGTTCGATCCACATGAAGTATCTCGTGTGATGGGCTTTCATTTAGAAGATTACTATGATGACGATACAAATAAAGCTTTCACAGAAAAATATTTAGCTTGTGAATCTAGCCCAGATTTACACGGCATCGAAGTTAGCGCCTTAGATATGATGAAAAAAATCATGCGTTCTGCGGTAGAAACCGGTACACCGTTCATTTTCTTCCGTGATACGACGAACCGTGCAAACCCTAATAAACATGCGGGTATGATTTATGCATCCAACTTGTGCCATGAAATCGCACAAAACGTTGGATTCACTGATTTAGATGAAGAAATTATCCAAGACGACGGATCCATCGTGACTCGCACAAAAGCAGGGGACATGGTAACGTGTAATTTGAACTCTATCAACCTAGGTCAAACCTCTGATGAAGAATTGGAAGAAAATATCGCTTTACAAGTGCGTATGTTAGACAACGTTATTACTATCAATCAATTCCCAGTGCCTGAAACTCGTGTAACCAGCGAAAAATACCGTGCTATCGGCTTAGGTACTAGCGGTTACCACCACTATTTGGTGAAACATAAAGTACAATGGGAAAGCGACGCTCACTTGGAAATCGCTGACACATTATTTGAAAATATTGCCTACGCTGCTATCAAAGCGTCTATGGAGCTAGCAAAAGAAAAGGGAGCCTACCCTGCATTCAAAGGGTCTCAATGGGAAACGGGAGAATATTTTGAGCGCCGTGGTTACACGTCTGAAAGATGGCAACAACTGAAAGCTGACGTAGCAAAATACGGTATCCGCAATGGTTACCTAATGGCTATCGCTCCTACAGGCAGCACATCCAATATTGCTAATACTACAGCTGGTATCGATCCTATCTTCAAAAAATTCTTCATTGAGGAGAAAAAAGGCAGCTTCACTCCAAAAACAGCGCCTGATTTGAGCAACGAAACCATGTGGTTCTACAAAGAAGCCCACACCATCGATCAACAATGGTCTATCAAGGCTTGCGGTATCCGCCAACGCCACATCGACCAAGCGCAGTCTTTCAATTTGTACATTACGCCACAAATGAAAGCGAAGGAAATTCTAGATTTATATGTGGAAGCCTATAAACAAGGTATTAAGACAATTTACTATATCCGTAACCAATCCTTAGAAATGGATGAATGCACTAGCTGTTCCTCCTAATCTTTGGTGGATTTACATTTGAATAGGGAAAGAGCACCACACACTCCTCCGCAAACTGATCCTACGGTAGGTTTGCTTCGGAGCATATGGTGCTCTTTTTGTATATTCTGGATTAGATAAATATCCCACCAAAGATATAGACGGAATAGTGTCGTTTCGTCGGGGGATAAATCCGCTCTAATATCCACTAAGGATTTCGAGTATAGTCGAAATCGTATATGTAAATTATAATAATTTCGATTATAATCGAAATCATCATTGGAATATATATATATTTCGAGTATAATAGAATCAATGAAAGTGAGGTGTTAGCTATGGAATATATTAAACGTCCTAAGTACTTAACCCAAATAGAACCATTCATTGATAAGCCTGTAATTAAAATTCTCACAGGTATGCGCCGTGTTGGGAAGTCTACTTTATTAACGATCATCAAAGATAGCATCTTACAAGAAGTCCCTGATGAACGCAAAGTTTATATTAACTTTGAATCCTTAGAATTTTTAGAGATAAACAATGCATCACTACTCGCTAAGTATCTCATGGAAACAACGAAACACTTAAATGGAAAACTTTACTATTTCTTTGATGAGATACAGTTAGTTGAAAATTGGGAAAAAGTTGTAAATGGTCTACGTGTTGATAAAGATTGCGACATCTATATTACTGGTTCCAACTCCACCTTAATCTCTGGCGAACTTGCTACACTTCTTGCTGGTAGATATGTAGAGTTTGAAATACAACCATTTACATTTGATGAGTTTATTG